>JAALLA010000058.1:10847-22425 GCA_011087765.1 Pirellulaceae bacterium | reverse complement strand
TTGAGAACCTCTTCACGCACCTCTTCAAGCTTTAATCCAAGGTTCATGAGTACCTGAGCTGCGACTCCCTCTTGTTCTCGAAGAAGTCCCAGTAAGATGTGCTCGGTGCCAACGAAGTTATGGTTGAGGTTTCTAGCCTCTTCCATTGAATACTCGATGACCTTTTTGGCTCGGGGGGTTTGTGGAAGTTTGCCCATTGTGATCATTTCTGGACCACTCTGAACTAATTTCTCTACTTCCAGCCGGATTTTTCGAAGGTCTACATCAAGATTCTTCAAGACATTGGCGGCAACGCCCGTGCCCTCTTTTACCAGACCAAGCAGCATATGCTCGGTACCGATGTACTCGTGATTGAAACGCTGAGCCTCTTGATTGGCCAGTTGCATGACCTTTCTTGCTCGATCAGTAAAGCGTTCGTACATATTCTGTTCCTCGTCCTAACCCTTCGATGATTCAGATCTCAAAAACTGAAATTCTGAATGTCGTTTTTATTAGTTGGTGATTATCTTTGTCGTTCGATTATACGTGATTATCGGCTATTTATTAAGCGGCGTCAGACCACTCATTTTTATTGTTTGACTCAATCGTTAACGAATGTTCGAGTTTTTCCTCGTCTTGTGTAGAAATAATCTCTCGAATTAATTCTTCTTCTCGCTCGCATTCAAAGTTCCACTCTACCGCTTCGTCAAAACGTTTGATTTCTTTTAGCTGTTGCAGCGATTGGTCGAGTTGCCGTGAGTGCCGAAATAACGTGGCTAGTAGTAGCCGAGATTCGATGTCTCGCGGGTGCTGATCAATCTGACGTTTCAATAAAGTTTTAGCTTCTCCCCAATGTCCCTTTAAGTATTCGTGTTGTGCTTGAATAAACAAGGTGTCAGGTCGCTCAGTGGCAGCAACCTTGTCAGTCGTTGGCACTGCCACCAAGTCAGTCAACCGGTTATACGAAACTAAAGCCGTTGCGGCCCAAATTAAACAAATGACCGGCCAGGCGATCAGCGGGAATGCTTCCCCGAGTGACCACTTCCATAAGAAACTGGAAACCAAAGCAATGTTCAACAGAATTGCGAATCCAACTGCCGCGAATAGTGAAGACCAATGGCCTTTACACCAGAGACCCGGTAACCCAGGCCAGCTACACAGCAATAATGGACCCCAACGCATGGGTGACCTCCAACTTCCAATTAAAAATACCACCGGAAAACAGCGGTGCGGCAATAAAATTAGCCAGTCGAGGTTCCCCGTAACAAATAAGTATCAATCTGGACGCAAAATAGGTCAATCTCAATCAAAAAACAGGTTTCGGGGGATTCTAAGGGGGACTATCACTAACGGTTTACCTATGATCTATACGTAAATTTCCAGTATTTGGTTTAGTTTCGAACGGGTCCTCACTCGTTTTTTATCCTTTTGAAACCGCTATCAAATTAAGAAGCTTCACTTTAGGCTGCCTGGTTCAAACCAAAAAAACTTTATTTCATGTCTAAATTTATCTCAATCACGTTATTGCTCACTGACAAAACGAACGTTCGAGGTGTCAAACTGGCAGATTTTTTTTAAAAAAAATGAACGATAAACATTCCGAATTTTCTTTATTTCGCATCTTGGACGCCGCCTTCAACCGGACAACCGAAGGTTTACGCGTTGTCGAGGATTACGCCCGGCTTGCTATTGACGATGAGTTTTTATCCACGGAGTTAAAACGTCTACGGCATGATTTAGCGGAAGCAGGCGAAGGGATCGAGCGTTCCAAGCGAATGCTTGCGAGAGATACCCATGGAGATGTCGGTACCGAAATTGAATTGCCGAGTGAATACGAAAGAACGGCCGACAGGAAGGTGGACGCTACCTCCAATGTTGCACCTTGCGAAGGGCGGGTTGAAGGCCTCGAGGGAACGATCAAAGCAAATTTCTCTCGAGCACAACAAGGGCTTCGAACCATTGAAGAGTTTGCGAAGCTGATAGATATCGATGTCGCAAAAAAAATAGAACAAATTCGGTATCGTTGTTATTCACTTGAGAAGTCCTACAACGCGACGCTGTTTGAGCGTTGTGAACTCGTCGGTTCGAGTTTGTATGCTTTGGTTGACACACAAGGCGAATGGGAGTCGCGGATCAAGGTACTGGTGGAGTCGGGAGTCGATTTGATTCAATTGCGAGATAAAGATCGGACTGACCGAGAGATTGTATCGATCGGCAGAAGGATTACGGAATTGACTCGAGATAGTAATACTGCGTTTATTATGAACGACCGCGCTGATTTAGCGAATGTGGTCGGGGCGGACGGAGTGCATTTAGGTCAGGATGATCTTAGCGTGGGCGATGCGAGGCGAATCGTCGGCCCTTCAAAAGTGATTGGTGTTTCAACTCACTCGCTCGCGCAGGCTCGAGAGGCGGTAGCCGAGGGCGCCGATTATATTGGAGTTGGACCTGTCTTTCCTTCGACAACAAAGCATTTTGAAAAACATGTGGGGCTTGAGTTGGTCCAGGAAGTTGCCGCAGAGATTAAGTTGCCAATGTTTGCAATTGGTGGAATTACTCTTGATAACCTATCGAGGGTCATTGATTCCGGGGTGCGTCGGGTTGCGGTCAGCGGTGCAATCAAAAAACCGAATGAAGTTGGCTCCATCGTGCGAGAATTCAAACGTTGTCTCACGCACTCCATGTAATTTATATTGGAATTGAGCGGGCTCTGGTGCAACGGGACAATTTCAGGTTTCTGGCTTGTTGGTATAATGCGGATTGCAGGGGGGGAATTTTACTTTTTGCATCGCATCCGCAGTGACCTGACGTTTTATCTCGATTTTCATCAGCTATGATTGCGACAGATAGAATAGTTGGGTTTGGGCTGGCGAACCGAATCGCCGAGCTGTCCGCATTTTTGTTTGATTGATTTTTTAGCCGTTTGTGGCCGGAGAAACGTGAAGCTAATGGAATTTCTCAATGTTCCAATTTTTGATGACGATATTTATAAGCTGGTTGTTCGGCTAGCGATTAATCTGGTTTTCCTTTATCTCGTCGTCGGTGTTTCCTATTGGCTTCATCAGCAAAACCATCGGCAGGTTTTTAATTTGCTGATTATGAATGTGGTCGTGTTCTTCATCTGTTTCACTTTGAAGAAACTTGACCTGGGATTGGGAATGGCACTCGGCCTATTTGCAATTTTTGCGATTATTCGATATCGAACCGACGCAATTGACGTCAAGGACATGACTTACTTGTTTGTTGTTATTGGCCTGGCGGTTATCAACGCATTGTCGGGTAAGCAGACGTCCTATCTCGAATTGCTGCTTACAAATTCTGTTATCTTTGGAGCGACCTATCTCCTCGAGTGGCGTGTGGCAGAGCCGACGAAAGTAAAGCCGCCTAAGTTGGCATCTTATGAAGTCGTTTACGACAATATTGCTTTGTTGCATCCTGATCGAGAGGAAGAACTGATTGCGGAACTCAAACAGAGGACTGGAATAGATGTTCTTCGCGTTAATATAAAGCAAGTTGATCTGCAAAAATCGAATGCGATCATCGTCTTAAAGTACCATGGCCCCGTTAATCGTTGATGGCTTGATCAAGCATTGGTTGCGCGTCCACCAGTTTTTTGTACTGTTGGTAGACCGCTTCGTAAGCCGTAATTGCAGCAGCTTCGGGGCGGTATTGTTTGGGCGACTCCATCGCTTGCTCTTTTAGATACTCTGACCACGGACGATCTGAGCCTTGGAGGACTTGACTGCGGTATTTTGCCATCAATGCGGCGCCCCAAGCGGTTCCCTCTTCTGCACTTTCGAGCAGCGTTACCGGATTGGCAAAAACATCAGCAAGTAATTGAGCGAGTTCGGGCGTTTTCGTCAGTCCTCCCGAGAGAACTAATTCCGTTCGAGGAAACCCTTGGCCGTCGAGTATCTCGCAGCCGAGGCGAAGATTGAACATGGTGGCAAGTAAGGCTGCCTTGACCACGTTACCCGGGGTAGCGTTTTCGGAGTTGAGCCCGACTAGCATTGCGGTGCCGCCTCGGTGAACATTGATGCCGGGTTCGTCGTCCATGAACGGGAGTGCCAGGATTCCGCCGCAGTCAGGGTTGGCATCGAGAAGCATGGGGATTACTTTCTCAAATCCGTCACCGCGGTTTCCGCCGATTGCCTCGCCAAACATCTCGACGACGCTATTCATAAAAGTCGTACCATTGCGAAGCCAAACCATGTTGATCGGTTTTCCATCGGGGGCACAAAAGTGGTCGACGGCTTTGCTAACTCCTGAAAATGAACGATCGCCAACAGAGTTGGCGCAAACGGAGGTCCCGAAACTGCAGGAGATCATTCCTGCTTCGCCGATCAGAGAACCGGCGAGTGCCGCAGGTTGGTCACCTTCGGCGGGAGCGACAGGGATGCCTTCGGAAAGTCCGAGTCGAGCGGCGCCCTGAGCGTTCAGCACACCTCCGGATTGCCCAGCGCATCGAACCTGGGGTAGAAGTGTCTGGAGTGGTATGGAGTGCCCTGCGACACTGTCATATTTTTCCAAAAGTCCGAGGTCGTAATCGAGGGTTTCCTGGTCAATTGGAAACATCCCTGCGGCGTCGCCAATCCCGAGCAGCCATTCTCCAGTCAGTTGAAATGCCAGCCAGCCCGCCGGGGTTGTTATATGGCGGGTGCGTTGGGCGAGTTCGGGGCGGTTGCGTAACGTCCAGAGCCATCTCGCAGAGGTAATTCTCTTGGGCATTTTCACACCCAGCGCTTCGGTAAGCTCGTTTTCTTCCGCTTCGTTTCTGGCATCACACCAAAGTCTTGCTGCTCCTAAGGCAGTCCCGTTTTCGTCTGCCAGAACTTCCCCGTGCATCTGACCTGAGATGCCGATTGCTAAAACTTCGAAATCGTTGTCCATTTGATTGCGCAGGTCACGCATCGCATTTGAGAGAGCTTCATCCCAGTCAGCTGGAAGTTGTTCATAACATCCTTCCTCGAGGTTGGGGATCATTTCGTAGGAAGCCTCGCCAGTGCCGAGAACTTTCAGATTTTCATCAGTGAAAACAACGGAAAGTCCCTGCGTACCCGCATCAATACCAAGGTAGCCCTTAATTGCCATCTGTTTGCATCCTCAACTTCGAATGTGACTAGGAATCAACAATATCTCAAAAAAAGACCTCCCTCCGTGGTCGATCTCTTATATCTCTGATCGCGTTGATGACGTGGCTCAAATTTCGCCAGCAAGCCCGCGCTCATAATATTTGTGTGTGATCGATTCTTGGTTTTCTAGTAACCAGTCAATGTCAGGCTCGTTGCACATTGCCTTTCGGATTGCCTGGGTTGTCGCCTCACGGTGAATTTCAAAAAGCGCTTTGTGATCGAGGTTGTCGTCAGTCGCGACTCCGGGGTTCAACCAGACGGAACAGATGATTCCCAGATCATTTGCTTTTTCTTTCGGGATGAAACCTGCGCGGACCGCATCAAGAACGCCGTTAGCAATTGCTGCCTGAACCGTTCCCATTAAAATATTGGTGTATCGGGAGCTTTTGACGGTTACTTTACTAACCATCAGCGTTACTGGGCGAACCTGAATATCTGTATTAAGGATCGCAAATACTTTGGAGTGCCCAGCAGATTGGTTGCCAGTCAAAGTAGCGATCGCAGTCCCCACTGGGCCATCGAGTTCGCCAATGACGATTTCCGGTTCGGCTGCAGTAAAAGGGGGGCCTCCGGCAATCAGGCATTCACCGGTTCTCATTACAATTCGTTCGCTCATGATCAACTCGCTATTTCTGACTTAAAAATAGTAATTTTCGTTAAGTGGTTCTGAGTCTAAGACTTGTTCACTAATATGTCACGGGTGTAATAATAAAAATGAACTGACCCAAGGCGGTGCCTATGCTGGCGAAACGCCCGATCGGGTTTGGTTAAATTTCCGTTCACTCGTTGATTATTTTAAAAATTATTTCTGGAAAATATATGATCGAAGTGGAATTTAAGTTTCCGGTTACCTCGCTTGAAGAGATTCGCCATCAGTTACAGTCGTTGGGGGCAATTTCCCAAGGTGTGTCGATTCAAACGGATGAGTATTTTAATGATCCGAAACGGAATTACGCAAAACTCGATATTGCGGTACGGATTCGGCAATGCAATGAAAAATTCTGGCTCACCTATAAAGGGCCAAATTTAGATTCAGCGGCAAAAATTCGAAAAGAGATCGAAATGCCACTTAAGGACGCCCTAGCGGTTGGGCAAATGCAGGAGGTTCTGGCGGGGATGGGTTTGGTTTCGGTTGCCAAGGTTGTGAAACGCCGAGAAGAATTTGTCGGTTGCGACGATTTGTCTTCGGTAAATTTTTGTTTGGATGAAGTCACGGAAGTGGGCGGTTTTATTGAATTGGAGTTAGTTGTTGCGTCCCAGGAAGAAGTGGAGTCAGCCAAGTTCAAGCTGGTCGCACTGGCTGATCGATTGGGATTGTCGGGCAGCACGCGAATAAGTTACTTAGAGATGTTACTGAGGGGTCGTGAATCGAGGCCTGACGGTTCTTCGACGGGACCTCGTGAAAATCAGAAGGAATGACTAGACTTGCTGCATGTCTTCTGAACTGCCTGACGATCATCCTGAAACTCGCCCCCTGCATTCTCCCCTGCCCCAATCTCATCGTGGATCTGGAGAGCAGAAGAATTGTAATAGCCCCCTCGCGGTGAGTGAGCCACCACATCATGCCCACAACTTTCGTCTGGCAGTTCTCTATATGGTTTTTATGAGAACGGGTTGGATCTTTAAAACCGAGAGCATCATTATGCCTGCGGTTCTGGATGTCATCGGAGGCGCCGGTTGGTTGAGGGGTTGTCTGCCGATGTTAAACCGGCTTGGACAAAGCCTCCCCCCGATGCTGGCATCTGATCGCGTTCGTGGAGCGAGATTAAAGAAGCTTGGTTTGTTCACCACGACCTCAACTATGGGGGTTTGCTTTTTATTCCTTGCAGCCATCTGGGCGATTACGGAGGGCGCGAAGAGTTGGTGGCTTCCCGTGGTGTTTCTCTTGATCTACGCCGTGTTTTTTACGGCAACGGGGATCAATATGATGATCTTAAATACGATTTCTGGAAAATTGATACGGATTGATCGTCGCGGGAGATTATCTTTGTTTGGGACGGTGATTGGAGCGACGATCGCAGTTGGTTGCGGTTGGTATTTTTTAGATCGTTGGTTGATCGATGGGGCTGGTGCTGATGGTCCCCGCGCAAACTTTGAGATGATATTTTTCTTTACTGGAATGACATTTTTGGGTGCTGCTGTTGTTGGTTTGTTTCTCAAGGAAGCTCCAGATGAAAGTCAAATACAGCTGCGCGGCGGTAAGGATCTGTTACTGGCAGCTTTTGAGACCTTTAAGACCGATCGGAATTTTCGACGGCTTGCCATGATTGCGGCGTTATTTGGGATGTATCTGACTCTGTTTCCTCATTATCAAAGATTGGGGCGAGACCGGCTTGACCTCGGTTTGAGCGCATTGATTCCATGGGTGTTGGCCCAGAATATCGGCGCCGCTCTGTTCAGTATCCCCACTGGCTGGTTGGCGGATCGCTATGGTAACCGGTTGGTGCTTCAGTTGATAATGGTGGTGTTGTGTGTCGCCCCTGTCTTAGCGTTGGCCATTTCTTGGGGGGCGGAGTTGCAACCAGCATGGTTCACGGTAGTCTTTGGTTTATTGGGGCTGACGCCGGTGGCGATGCGGTTCCTTAATAATTACACCTTGGAGATCGTTAGCCGCGACGAGCATCCTCGCTATTTAAGTACATTGGCTTTTGCGATCGCCGCTCCACCGATTCTGTTGAGCCCGTTAGTCGGTGCCTTAATCGACTCTGTTGGATTTGAGCTGATTTTTGCGATCGTGACCGGGTGTGTGTTTACGGGCTGGCTGCTGACATTCACGCTGGCGGAGCCCCGTAAATTGAGCGCAGGTTCGCAATAACGTTCATTTTCCACCGGGTTTGATCGCGATCCCCTCAAAAGTGTGAGTTGGGTAACAGTCCGTAATAAGTTGAATAATTCTCACGACCGTTGAGTCTGGATTTTGCTGACATCGACCGATAGACTCACCGATAAATTAATGTGTCTTGGTTTTGTTGGAGAAAAACAGGTGAAGCTCAATTTGAAAGCTATTCGGATCTCGTGCGGTGGGTTGTTGGCGTTGGCCGTTGTCTTGGTCGTATCTTCCGTTGCCAACGCTCAAGATTTGACAGGCGTGAAATGTATTATCAACGGTAAGAAGTCTGCAAAGGCGAGTGCATCTGTCGATTATCAAGGCGGCAAGGTTTACTTTTGCTGCGGCAATTGCGTGAAGGCATTTAAAGCTGACATGAAGTTGAAGGATAAGGCAAAGTACACTACGAAGGCGAATCACCAGTTGGTCGTGACCGGTCAATTCACCCAGAAGGGATGCCCGATCAGCGGCGGTGCGGTTGATGATTCCAAGGTTGCCGAAATAGGTGGTGCCAAGGTGGCCTTTTGTTGTGGAAATTGTCTAGGGAAAGTCAACAGTGCAGAGGGACTTGCGGCAAAGGCGGATTTGGTTTTCTCCAAAGCTGCATTCGCAAAGGGTTTTGAAAAGAAAAAAGCCGAAGTAAATTTAGAGTCTATCAACTGCTTGTTAATGAAAAAGCGAAAAGTAGTTGAGACGAAGTCCGTTGATCACAAAGACGGCAAAGTTTATTTCTGCTGTGATCGATGCGTCAAGAAGTATTCAGGCGCGCCCGCAAAATTCGAAACGCTGGCGAATCACCAACTCGTTGCATCCGGACAGTACCATCAAATTGGCTGTCCTATTTCAGGTGGCGATGTTGATGAAGATCAAGCAGTGGTCGTTGGCGGTGTGACAGTCAAATTGTGTTGCGATAAATGCAAGGCAAAAGTGGAAGGTGCCGCTACGGAAGAGGCGAAGATCGAATTGGTATTCGGAAAGAAACGGTTTGACAAAGCGTTTTCTAACTAAAAACGGTTGGGTAATCCCTTTGGGTGTGATTTCTCAGGCGAAATTAAAAGTGCGACGGACCGTGTTTTTTTAAGCTAGACAACAAACAAAGGGAGTTATTTATGTCTTCTTCAGATACACCTGTTGAAAAGGACTACGATCCGGTGAAGAATCCGCGGCCAGAAGATTTGCATGCCTACGGAATTGGCAGTGCTTTGATTTGGTTTGCTGGTTTGCTGGCCTTGTTGGCGATCGTTTACTGGATTGCGTTTTAGTTCGTCTCAGATGGCTAAATAAAAGCGGTAAATTGCTAGGTTTTACTGATCTTTCCGCGTTGGCGTGGCTTTGGCATAATTTCTGATATTCAGAAACTGGCCAGGGACGGACCAATGCGGATTTTTTTTTCAGTCGGGGAACCAAGCGGCGATTTGCATGGAGCGAATCTTATTCGTCGTTTGAAGTCACGCGATTCGGCGATTGAGTGCGTTGGATTGGGTGGCCCCAAAATGCAAGCTGCCGGTTGTGATCTGCATTTTGATCTGACTTCATTAGCAGTTATGTTTTTGGCTTCGGTGCTAAAGAACATCCGATTGTTTTTTCGTTTGATCGCAGAGGCGGATCGTTATCTTGAAACCCACCAAGTGGATGCCGTTGTTTTAATCGACTATGCAGGGTTTAACTGGTGGATTGCCAGAAAAGCTAAAAAGCACGGAATCCCTGTTTTCTTTTACGGGGTTCCTCAGGTTTGGGCCTGGGCGCCGTGGCGGATTCGGAAAATTCAAAAGTTGGTAGATCACGTTCTCTGCAAACTTCCCTTTGAAGCTGCGTGGTTTGAGCAGCGGAATTGTCATGCGACTTATGTCGGACATCCTTATTTTGACCAACTCGTGCATCAAGAATACGACAGCGCTTTTGCGGAGAAGTTGTTGCACAGTAATAAGAAGCTGATCACTTTGTTACCGGGAAGTCGGAATCAGGAAGTAAAGAGTGTCTTGCCAATCCTTTTGGATACCGCAAAAGCCGTTTTGCAAGAAGACGAGACGTGCCGTTTCGCCATCGCGTTTTACAATGAATCGCAAAGGCAGGAATCGTCTGAGTTAATTGCTCAGTCAAACGTCGCAGTGGAGGCTTATGTTGGGAAGACTCCCGAGTTGATGCGGGCAGCCTACGCCTGTGTTGCCTGTAGTGGTTCTGTTTCGTTAGAGTTGCTTTATCATCGCAAGCCAACTGTCATTGTTTTTAAAGTCAAGCGTTGGGTAATGGTCGCCCAGGCTTTCATGTTGAGAATTAAATTCATTACTCTGGTCAATTTGATTGCGACAAAAGAGATACGTCGCCGTAACTTTCGGCCTTACGACCCTGATGATCCCAAGGCAGAATCATGTGTGATGCCTGAATATTTGACCGCTGGCGATCCATCTCAAAAGGTTGCTCGGCGAGTTCTAGGATGGCTGCAAGACGTTCCGTCGCATTCAGATAGCGTCGCCGAACTGGATCGCTTGGCCATTCGCTATGCACAGCCAGGGGCAACCACGCGAGCAGCTGATTACTTGTTAAGAGAGTTGTGTGATGAAGGGGGCACTGAGGAATTTCAGTCGCAAGTTGGTTTGCCGGATACTGAACGGGCTGCTTGATTTTCAACCCGGTTACGTGCTTTGGGATAGGCATGCCGTGGGTGAGTGACCGTTGGAGAATTCCCGAGATTGGTTAGACTAGGGGCTACGCAATGGGTTGGTTTTTAGCCGGCGTTTTGTTTGCGTCATTATCTGCTCGATTGGGGCGATTTAATTGTTGGCATAGATTCGATGGGAGGACGCAGTGTTTCTGAGTGAGCCAGGGCGAACCGGTTATGATCTTAATTTTTCCTGTTTCGGTTTTCCCGTTCGGGTTCATCCTGCGTTTTTCATTATGCCGCTGTTGTTGGGCAACGGGTTGATTACTCGAGAGGTGAATCAAGGCGTTGGACTCTTGGTGGTTACGGGGATCTTTTTTGTCTCCATTTTGATTCACGAAATCGGACATGCTGTTGCTTTTCGATATTTTGGTATTCCTTCTCGCATCGTGCTTTATTGGATGGGAGGATTGGCAATTCCTGAATCCTCCCGTGCATGGGGTAACCGGTCCAATGGAGCGTTAAGCCCAAACCAGCAAATCATTGTGTCGTTTGCGGGGCCAGCATTTGGGCTTGCGCTCGCTGTTGTATTTTATGGTTTGGTTTATTTGCTGGGTGGTAAGGTTGTCTTATTGAATGAGGGGTTTCTGCCATTTTTCATTCCCGCTTTTCCCGAAGGCTCTAAATATGCGGGAAGCGGGATTGTCTTTATGATTTGTTTCGGCGGTATTATGCTGAACTTGTTTTTGAATATTCTCAATCTTGCGCCGATTTACCCGCTGGATGGAGGGCAGATTGCCCGGCAGTTTATGGTGAAAATCGATGCTTATAACGGAATTCGAAACAGTATCATTTTATCGCTTGGGTGCGCAATATTAATTGCCGTGTTCAGCTTAAGTTCAGGGGACCGGTTCCTTGCCTTCTTTTTTGGGTTTATGGCGTGGACCAATTATCAAATGTTGCAGCAGTACAACGGCCCGCGTTGGTAGTCGCATCGTCAGGTGATCCGGTGACAGCCCGCTGGCTTCAGCGCGTTGCTCA
>JAALLA010000058.1:0-10747 GCA_011087765.1 Pirellulaceae bacterium | reverse complement strand
AGTGTGGCGATTTCGCGTGATTTGATTGGATCAAAATCTAACAGTGCGTGTTTACGTAAGTTTTTGCTGGAATGGTTGTGTAGGAATCGCTGCCTCAGATGTTTCAGTTCAAATTCATCTACAAAGAGTTTTCTGTTGCGGGAAAACTAATTCGTAAAGTGTTGTGTTTTGTTTTTTCTATTTTTCCAAGTGTTTTTTGTCCAAATCCCTTTTTTCAAACTCTCTTAATGCAATTGTTAGTTTGGTCGACTAGGCAGTTTGTCTCATGTTGAGAAACATTATCTCGATCAAAGTATCTTTTATTGGTCATTTGTGACTTTAAGTGAAATGCGAAATCAAGTTTAACAACTTGTTGCAGTTGAAAATGGAAGGCATTGATTTTGAAACGAAGTGTTCAGGTTTGTTTTTCAACGTCGATTAGATTAATTGAAAAAAACAGGTTCAATGTTGAGCAAAAAAAATCCGAAAACTTGAAAAACAATATTGAAAAGTTTTTTTTGTTTTTTAAAACTTACGAATCAAAGACGCTCGTTACTTTGAGTTCAGATTTTGATGTCGACGAAAACAGATTGTTTTTTCGAAATTGAAATTTGAAATTGAACTCTGACCATCGAAGGTTGGAAACGAGCTGACATTCGATCCATTTCTAGAAGTGGTTTAATTTCGAATGGTGAGTTTGCTTTAAGACTGGCATATGTTTGCCAGGGAGCGGCTCGCCACGGTCTATTAACGGAGGACGTCCTGTGGCCAAAAAGAAAGCAGCAAAGAAAAAGCCTGCAAAGAAAAAAGTAGCTAAGAAAAAAGTAGCTAAGAAAAAAGTAGCTAAGAAAAAAGTAGCCAAGAAAAAGGTTGCTAAGAAAAAAGTAGCCAAGAAAAAGGTTGCTAAGAAAAAAGTAGCTAAGAAAAAGCCAGCTAAGAAGAAAGTGGCTAAGAAAAAAGTAGCTAAGAAGAAGGTTGCTAAGAAGAAGCCTGCTAAGAAAAAAGCTGCTAAGAAAAAAGTTGCAAAGAAGAAGTAACTCGATTTTCGAGTGAAGCAACTGATACATTGAAACAACGAGAAAGGGCCACTTTATTTAAAAAGTGGCCCTAAGTTTTGCGCTGACGGTAAGCGGGATTTGTGTGACTGCATTTAGCCAAGCACAGGAAGTTGTGCCTGCACGGGGGTTTCGGCGGCATTTTTTGCCAGCGTTTTAACGAGATTGTGAGCGATCTTCACTAGGTGCGGGGCTACCTCGTCGTCCTCAAAGTTGGCCGCCATCTCACCTGCATCACCGCGTTCGCGTAATTGGATGTTGATCGGGATATCACCGAGGAACTCGATGTTGTCTTCCGCTGCGTATTTCTTGGCACCGCCCTTACCGAAGATGTCGTACTCCTTGCCATTGTCTGGGCAAATGAAACTGCTCATGTTTTCGATTAATCCAAGGATGGGGATTTTAACTTTGCGGAACATTCCCACTGCTTTGATGGCATCGATCAAGGCAACTTCTTGTGGTGTGCAAACGATGACGGTTCCGGTTAGTGGCAATAGTTGAGAAAGGCTTAAGGCGATGTCGCCAGTTCCCGGTGGCATGTCGATAATGAGATAATCGAGATCTCCCCATGCCGTTCCCTGAACAAAAGTCTTGATTGCCGAATGCAGCATGGGGCCTCGCCAAATAACAGCTTGGCCTGGCGGAATCATGAAGCCGATACTCATCAGAGGAATGCCGTTAAAGTCCAGTGGTTGGATCTTCTCGTCTATTTTTTGGACTTGGCCACGAACCCCGGTGAGTTGTGGGACGCTGGGCCCGTAAACATCCGCATCAAGAATTCCGGTTTTGCAGCCTGCATTTTTTAAAGCCAGCGCGAGGCTGGTTGCTACCGTGCTCTTGCCGACGCCACCTTTTCCTGCAGCGACGGCAATGACGGCTTTGGCTGTGAGGCCCACTTGGCCAAGTGGTTGGGCGGGACGAATGTGTTCGGTGATTTCAACTGAGATAGCTTCAACTTCACTGGCTAAGTTTTCATTCAGGAGCGTTGTGATCTCATTTTCGAAGTCTGCTTTTAGAGGGGCGGCAAACGTAGTCAATCCGACTTGGATTTTTAGTTGATTGTTATCTGCGGAGACCGAATGGATCTGTTTTGCGAGGTTTCGACCGGTTTCGGGGTCTTTGACTGTCCCGAGTAATTGGCGGGCTCGCGTTTCAAGAGGGTTTAGATCTGTCATGTTGATTTGTTCAGATAATAAAGTTGTTACAGGTGAACCACGATTTTACGTCTGCAATTGATTTTAGGGAGTAGGCCAAGGTAGATTTGCCCAGACATTTTGCTCGACCGATGTTTCACTGCGGATTCTGTGTTGGTGGTGACGTCGGATCGCAATTTCCAGTAGGGGAAAGTCCGCTGCGGACTCGTAATGACCGCAATTGCCCAGCATTCTTAATTCTCGTTCCCATAAAGAGTTAGGTAGTTTGCCGACCGTAAATGTTTTGATTTGGAAGGGATTGTTATCTAGCTGGGCCAGGTTGGTAGTTAAGGAGTCAAGTGATTTGTTGGGTATTTCGATCACAACAGCAGAGGCATCAATTTTCAATGCTTCGGCCCACAGTGACTCATAGTTGAGCACCCATGAAAGCCGGAATTGGTTGAGTTGCCGGGAAATCGCAGAGCACCACGGAGGGGAGTGCCCCCAGACAATGACGGTGGGGTCAGGGTTCATTCGAGTTCCTCGAATGCCGAAGAGTCGATTTCGTCAGTTGGGTTGGGCGGGTGTTCTACCTGTTTCGTGGGGGTGTCGAAATTCTGCAGTCGGCGGAGCAGTTTGGGGCGACTGATTCCAAGCAGCGAAGCGGCCTTGGCTTTATTGCCTTTGGATTCCCTCATGGCTCGGGTGATTAGTTCTTCTTCAACCTCTCTCAGGAATTCATCTAGGTTAATCTTTGTTTCCCTGGATGTGCCAATTCGCATCGCTTTCAAAGATTGTGTGAATTCGTCCGGTAAGTCCTTGGGATGGATGAGAGTGGAGTCAGCGTTGAGAGCAGCAAGTTGGATGGTTCGGTTTAGCTGGTCAATATTTTCAGGCCAGTTGAATTCGAGCAAAAGCTGAAGCGTCTCATCGGCAAACCCAGTGAGTTGGTTCTTACGATTATTGTTGTCCCGTTCAAGCAATGCTTGAGAGAGCAGCGGAATATCCTCAACTCTTTCGGATAGTGGACTCATGTTGATGACCATGACGCCGAGTTGATTTGCCAATTCAGAGGAGAAGTGAGTTGAGGTGGTTAGTTCGATTTGCGACAACGTTGAAGTGCCAATGGTTCTCAAGGGAAAATCTGGTAGTTGCAGGAAGCCCAGGAGTTCATTCTGAGCAGCTTGTTCCAGGCGGTCGACGTCGAGGAGAAGAAGCCAGGTTTGTGACCAAGTGGGATTTCCGCTGTTGGGCAGCTCGCTGGTAATTTCCTTGATGCGTTGTTGAATTAGTTTTTGATCTGCAATTGCACAGTGGATCGGCAGGAGATCGATTTGCTGATCGGGGTTCCGGGCAGTATGGATGACTCTCGCGAAGTGTTCCTTGCCGCTACCCGGTGGTCCCGTAATGAGTAGATCAGCATCGCATTGAATTGCGGCGGTTACTCGTTTAAGACATTGTTTTGAGAACGAACTGGAGCCAATCATGCTTTCGAGAGAATGGGTGTGCTCGGAGCGTGCGCGGATGGCGGCAAGTTGAGTGTGGAGAGTTTCCGGTAAGAAATTGGATGACTCTGGTTTAGGATCCGGTGGTGAATTAAAAGTGTGCGGTGTACAGATAACAAGTAAGCCTAGTAGTTTTTCATCAGCATCTTTTAAGGGGAAGGTCGAGGCTGATTTCCAGGTTGTTTGATTGTTTTCGTCAATTGCGGAGGGAGTAAAGAACCGGGAGGGAGTTGAAAGCGGAGGATTGGGATCGAAGTGAGATGGTGGTGGGCAGAGGCCATTGATGTTGTTCTCAGGATCGCCTGAAGCCTGGCTCGAAAACACACACTTCTCTCCGAGGATTTGCTCCAGGTTTGTTTCGCACCATTGCCCACAGGCTGGATTGGCATAGGTGATTTCAAAGTCGATACTGACGAGGTAAACGGGCGAGGCAGCGCGGTCAAAGGCCCGGTTAAGTATGCGAGGTGAAGGTTTGGAGTTTGCCATAGTCGTGATAAATCGTCGTAAAATTCGGAGTCCCGTCAGCGCAGGCAGCGGTCGAACTGACCTTGTATAATTTAGCTTAAACCGAGTGGTGGGTTCAAATTTCAGACCACCGAGTCGGCGTTTTTTCGAGAAACCAAAGATTAAATTCGAATGTGCGATTCAGGCAGGCCGATTGAACTATAGAAAACGTCATCTGACCGTTATATTTAGCGTGGGCTGATCTGTTAGAAACGGTAGAGATTGGTCGCCCTGTTTTGAAAATTTTACCCAACCGAAATGCATGACCCGAGAACCTATTCTTTCAAACAATCCAGTGCCTGAAGAGGATGACCCTAGCCTACGTCCCTCGCGAATGGCTGATATGGTCGGGCAGCGGGACGTAATCGCAAGGTTGCAGATTGCAATTGAAGCGGCGCGGCAGCGGAGTGATGTCCTTGGCCATGTTTTGTTTGATGGTCCTCCCGGGCTTGGGAAGACTACGTTTGCACATTGCATTCCACTGGAAATGGAAGTGCCGGTTGATTTTTTATCAGGTCCCAGTTTGAAAGCTCCCAAGGATCTCGTTCCTAGTTTGACTAATCTCCAGGCGAAGCAGGTTTTGTTTATTGATGAGATTCATCGGATTCCCAAGTCAGTTGAGGAGTACCTCTATACGGCAATGGAGGACTTTCGAATTGATCTGATCCTGGGCGAGGGGATCAACGCCCGCACTCATAATATGAAGTTGCAACCGTTTACCTTAATCGGCGCGACCACTCGGGCGGGGATGTTGACCGGTCCACTACGTGATCGCTTTCAGATTCGAGAGCATTTAGAGTTTTATGACGACGATGATTTGACGGAAATTGTTCGTCGTAATGCGAGCAAATTAAACATCGGTATTTCCGATGATGCAGCGAGTGAAGTCGCGTTGCGCAGTCGGAGCACACCGCGGGTTGCCAACAACCGCTTGCGATGGGTGCGCGATTTTGCCCAGAGTCGAGCTGCAGGAGAGATTACAGTGGAAGTGGCTCGTGCGGCGCTGCAGATGGCTGAGATCGATACGCTCGGGTTGGATCGACAGGATCGCAGATACCTCGATACGTTGATTCGAGTTTGCATGGGAGGTCCAACGGGAATTGGTACGATCGCTGCGACGATGAACACGGTGTCGGATACTCTTGCCGATGAGGTTGAGCCGTTTTTGTTGCGAAGTGAATTGATTTTGAGGACCCCGCGGGGCAGAGTTGCGACCGCGAAGGCGTTCGCGCACATGAAATGTGAGATTCCCCCGGGATTTTTTAGTTGAGGGAAGCGATCGTTGGTGCCACTGCTAATTTTCGATCGTGAATTGTTAACGGCCCTGTGATTTTGCTGGATTGGTTGTGAGCCCTTCAGGAGGTCCGGCGGGCACAGTGGGGAGTGAATTTGGTACCCTGCCTGTTTTATTGGGAAATTTTTACCGTCAAGTGACGAAGTTGGGGGTTGGGGCGACAATTGATCCCACGCCCGTCGTTGACACCAAAATCGACGGTTCTTAGATTGACGGATCAACAAAAACTTCAACGAGGTGATGCATTGACCAAGATTGCTTTTTTATTTCCCGGTCAGGGAGCGCAGACAGTTGGAATGGCGCGGGAACTCTGCGACGAATTACCAGCGGCCAGTGATTTATTCAAGCGGGCGGCTGACCTGTTAGGCTACGATTTGGCGGACATTTGCTTTAATGGCCCCGCGGAAAAGCTTAATTCGACCGTCATTAGTCAGCCGGCCTTGTACGTCAGCAGTATGGCGGTTTTAGAGAAACTAAAACTTGAAAAGCCGGATGTTTTTCAGAATTGTGAAGGCGCGGCCGGTCTAAGCCTTGGTGAGTATACAGCCTTGGCATTTGCTGGCGGGATGAGCTTTGAAGATGGGCTTCAGTTGGTTCAACAGCGTGGCCAGGCAATGCAAGAAGCAGCTGATGAGACGCCTAGCTCGATGGTTAGCGTTTTGGGGCTTGATCGAGAGCAGACGCAAAAGGTATGTGATGAGGCGCGGGTAGACGGGGAAGTTTTGCAAATTGCGAATCTCCTGTGCAAGGGAAATATTGCTGTTTCCGGTGGCCTTGCGAGTTGCGAGCGAGTCCCGGCGGTAGCAGACGCGGCAGGTGCCATGAAATCAGTCCCTTTGGCTGTCGCTGGAGCATTTCATACTCCCGTCATGGAATCGGCGGTTGGAAAAATTTCAGAGGCGCTAACACAAGTCGAAATACAGCCGACGCGTTTACCGGTATATTCTAATGTGGATGCCTGTCCGCATACCGATCCAGTTGAGTTTAAGGAACAGTTGGTGAAGCAGGTTTGTGCTCCCGTTTTGTGGCAGGATTCAATTGAGCGAATGTTGGAAGACGGGTTCGACGAGTTTTATGAAGTCGGTGTAGGCCGTGTTCTGAGAAGCCTGATGAAACGAATTAACCGAAAGACTAAATGTTACGGCGTGCTGGATTAAATCGGATTGGCGCGTCAGCAGACACAAGTAATTTTTGTAAGAGAAATTTGAGGAACAAATGAGTTTGGAATCGATGAAGGTTGATCTTTCTGGGCAAAATGCCATTGTTACCGGAGCATCTCAAGGGTTAGGCCGCTCGATGGCGATTGCTTTAGCAGGGGCCGGTGCTCGGGTTGCTTTGGTGGCACGAAATGCTGAAAAGCTGGCTGAGACGGCGCGGTTGATTGAAGAGGCGGGTGGTGCCGCAGAGGTAATGGCTGCTGACGTCAGTCAAAAAGAGGCAATTGAGGAGATCGTCGAGAAAGTCTCGACTGAGTGGGGCAAGCTCGATATTTTGGTAAATAACGCCGGAATTACGCGTGATACGCTAATGCCGATGATGTCGGATGAGCAGTGGGATGACGTGATTGCAGTAAATTTACGGGGAACTTTCTTGTTCACGCGAGCGGCATCCCAGCGCATGATGCGTTCTCGCTATGGTCGAATTATCAATATCTCTAGCGTTTCGGGCTTGATTGGAAACGCGGGCCAAACGAATTACTCGGCTTCTAAAGCCGGTGTGATCGGAATGACGCGAAGTCTTGCTAAGGAACTGGGCAAACGAAAGGTTACCGTAAACGCGGTTGCCCCCGGTTTTATCGAGAGTGAAATGACCGAAAAACTCGGAGATGTGATACTGGGCGAGGTAAAAAAGAAGATTCCAGCCAATCGAATTGGGACTCCGGACGACGTTGCCGCTTGCGTTCTATTTTTAGCGAGTCCGGCCGCATCGTACGTAACTGGGCAAGTTCTGACTGTCGATGGGGGAATGACAGCCTAAACTCGGCGAAAATAACCATTTTTAAGGCTAAAAAAGTAGGATTCTGGTGATGTTGCCTTGACCCTTTTTGTCGGAATCCTCTATCTTATTGCCGTTGTTCATGTTGCCACCGAGACGTTTTCGCTTTGATTGCGAACTGTTGAGGGCTGAGATGAGTAATCAACGTTAACAGTTTTCCGCAAGGTAATTTTTTAGAAGGAGGCCGATATATGTCATCGGTCGAAGAACGCGTCGTCAACATTGTTGCTGAGCAACTTGGCGTCGAGAAAGACAAAATCAAACGAGAGTCAAATTTCGTCAATGACCTCGGAGCAGATTCGCTCGACACCGTCGAGTTAGTGATGGAGCTTGAAGAGGAATTTGATATCAACATTCCTGACGAGTCTGCAGAGAAAATTCAGACGGTCGGTGAAGCGATTAGTCATATTGAGAGCTCTTCTGCGACAGCTTAGTTGCAGATGCTGAAATTAAATTGATTCGTTGCGAGACGGTCTTTAAAACAATCCGCAGGATGGCATTTGGTTATCCTGCGGTTATTTTTTAGGTTCAATGTCTCCGCGAGATGGTTAGCGGCTTTGTTTTGACGCTTCTCGAATCGAATCCAGCGGCAAGCTCATTGGAATTATCTTTGAGTTAAATGAACTCGCCAAAAACTAAATGGTTGAGTTTTCAAACGAAAATAACAGCAGGGAATTCGGAGTTAGTTTCATGGCGCGACGTGTGGTCATTACTGGATGGGGATTAGTCAATTCACTCAGTTGTGATGTAGACGATTGTTGGGACAGGATTTTGAACGGTGAAAGTGGAATTCATCGAATCAAACTGTTTGAGGTTGACGACATCAAAGTCCAAATCGGTGGTGATGTTTACGATTGGAACGCGAACGAAATAATTGGCCAAAAAGAAGCCAATAAGATTGATCGGTACTCTCAGTTTGCGATGGTGGCTGCGGCCAGCGCCTTTGAAAATTCGGGGTTTGATCCTGTTGGGAGCGAGAACGCAGCCCGCTATGGCTGTATTCTCGGTTCTGGGATTGGTGGCATGACCACGATATCGGAGCAGATGACCCGCTTGGTTCAGAAGGGACCCAGCCGCGTTTCTCCAATGACGATTCCCAAACTAATGCTCAATGCTGGTGGTGGAAATATTGCAATCCGCCACGGGTTGCGTGGCCCCAATTACAGCGTTGCAACGGCTTGTGCAAGTGCGACCAATGCGATGGGTAACGCCTGGGAGTTGGTTCGTTCCAACGTTTGCGACCTCGCTGTTACGGGGGGCACTGAGGCTGCGTTAAGTCGTTTAGCGATGTCGGCCTTCGCCAACATGAAAGCTCTGTCGTATTCAAAAGAGGACCCGGCAACGGTGAGTCGTCCATTTGATGCAGGTCGAGATGGTTTTGTGTTTTCCGAAGGGGCTGGAGTGCTCATTTTTGAAGAGTTGGAGCATGCCAAGTCGCGGGGGGCTAATATTCTTGCCGAGGTAGTTGGATTTGGAACCTCTTGTGATGCTGGCCATATCACTTCGCCCGACGATACGGGGTCGGGGGCTGCGATGGCCATGCAAATGGCCTTGCAGGATGCAGGATTAGAGCCAAGCGAGATTGATTATATCAACGCACATGGGACCAGTACTCCACTGGGAGATAAGGCAGAGACGCGTGCGGTGAAAACCATTTTCGGAGAGCACGCGTACAACCTAAGCATCAGTAGCACGAAGAGTCAGTTGGGCCATTCCTTAGGAGCCAGTGGCGGTATTGAGCTCATCGTGTCGATCAAGGCGCTTCAGAAAGGGATCATTCCCCCGACGATTAATCTGACCAACCCTGATCCTGACTGCGATTTGGACTACACGCCGAATGTTCCAAAGGAACGCGAAATTACCTACGCAATGAGTAATAGCTTTGGGTTTGGCGGCCACAATGCATCGATCATTGTTCGGAAGTTTAGCGAGTGAATTTCCAAGCTTTGTTTGAAATTCACCGCGCGAAATAGCTCTGAAGCAATGATTGGCACCCCGGTGTTTCTTCCGTGCCGCCCTGCCCTCTTTCAGGCTGGCGGGAGTTGGCATGGGGGGATTACTCGTCTTCCGGCTCGCCCACGTCAACCTGATCCCAATCGATGGCAGCGTTGTCAGCCTTGAAATCTTTGAGAATCTCTGAAGCTGCAGCTTCGTCTCGCTTGAAGATTTGAATCGAGATGTCCCCGGGTGCTTCGGCAATGAAGCCGGCAGTGAAACCTCCGGTCATTGTTGCGGAGATGCCCGCCGCTTTTAAGGCGTCGACAATCGGTGCGGCCTCTGCCTCGGTTGGTACGTGAACTAAGGATGTAAGTTCTTCCGGGTTTTCATTGGGAGACATAGCAATCCTCTGGCAAAACAGAAATGGGGACAGGATAGTTTTTCACACGGCTTAATGCCGTGAGTGTTACGCAAATACGTCGGAGTTCGTTCACGCAAAACCATGCGATGAACTTAAGATTGACGACATGAATTAGACAAGTGTTGGTTGTAAATCGCCACCTCTAATTCGGTGAATTTGTGGTTTTGATTAACCAGCGGTAATGGCTGGGTCGATTAAAACCAGGGCTCTCCCCCGGATCGCTCAAGTTGCGATTCAACATGGGCAGAGTGCGTGGCCGTATATCTATCTCGAATCATCTGCCGCGTGTCTGCTTCGTTCATGAATCCATCGGAGTATCCGGGGCAGGCGAGGTCGATCGTACCTCGGGCAGCGTGGACAAAATGTCTGATTAGGTCGATAGGATCTTCGTCTCCAACGGCACAGCGAACCGTGGTCGGCGTCAAGCCTGAATCTTTCAGTGCTTCTTCGTTCAATTCAGAATGCGTTGTCAACGACGGGCAGCTTACGATTGTGTTGGATTGCCCGAGGCTAATCATATGGCCGAAAGTGGGTGAAAGGGAGTCGAAGAATCTCTGAAAGGCATCTCGTTCGATATCGCCCATGTCAAACGTGAATAGGGGAGCGGGCAGACCAAGGTAGAGATTTTCTTCTCTGAGGTTTGAATTGGCGTTGCCTTGAACCCCGTTGCAGTTGACTTGGATATCTGCGTGCGAGTTCAGGAAGTCCGCGAGGATTTGGGTATTGATACACTTTCTGAGCATCCGCACGGTTAGTGTTTTCATCCCTTGCATCACTTCGAATGCGGCGTCAGCGTTTAGGAACGCCCCTTTGATGTAATAGACATTCCAGAACATTGTTTCGTCCCAGGATCGACCGTCCATGGATTGGCCTTTGGGAATAAACATGTCGTTGTTTTTTCCAATCACACAACCGGCGATGAC
>JAALLA010000317.1 GCA_011087765.1 Pirellulaceae bacterium | reverse complement strand
GTGGCCGATCGGAAATTCGGAATCGCACCGAACAGGAAAACAAGTCTGGTGGAATGATCGCGAAGTCTCTTCGGAACTTACGCGGTGTTACACGACGGATTTATTTACGGCACGAAGTAAGCAGTGGATTATCGACCACCGTGAAACTGCACCAGAGCAACCATTTTTTTTGTATCTTGCGTTCGACACACCCCACGCCGCTTTGCAGGTTCCAACCTGTGCTTATCCGGAAGGCCAAGGCCTCAACGGTGGCGTCCGCTGGTTGGGGCGCTCCGGCAAAATGATCAACACGGCAACGGGAACCATCGATTCCTACCGTCACCCAGATTACATCGGCAAAGGTTGGTCCGATGTTCAAGAGCGATTTGCCACAATGGTTCGAAGAATTGACGCCTGTGTTGGCGATCTGTTGGTTACGCTCGAGGACCTTGAGATATCAGAAAATACTCTCGTTGTTTTTACGAGTGATAATGGGCCACACGACAAAACGTACATCCAAGGGCAACAGTTTGAAGCGAGTGATTTTCAGTCGCATGGGCCGTTTGATGGAACGAAGCGTGATAGTTGGGAAGGTGGCATTCGGGTGCCAACCATTGCGTGGTGGCCAACAAATATTCCTAAGGGCTCCGTTCACGCAAAAGCGACTCAGTTTCACGACTGGATGGCAACATTCTCGGACATGGCGGGGGTGCTTCCACCAGCGAGGACGGATGGGGTATCAATGATGAATTCACTCAAAGGAAAACGTGACCCTAAGCCCGGTCGTGTCTACGTTGAGTATGAACACGGTGGGAAAACAAAATCATATCCGACATTTCTTAAAGCGCGAGGTGGAAAAAAGCGAGGTGAAATGCAAGTAATTCATCTCGACGGATTCAAGGGGGTCCGAACAAATATTCGATCCCATGCTGATCCATTCGAAATTTACGACTTGAAGACGGATATTGGTGAACGAGACAATCTAGCAAATTCTAGTGGTAAATTTAGGGAATTGGAAAGACGAATGCGTGATCAAGTGTTGCGTCTGCGGATACCCAATGATTCTGCTCGCAGGCCCTACGACCCCGAGTTCATCCCGGGTTACCAAAGCGTAGATGAACTTGACAAACCCTTTGATCGTCAGGTTCAGGGTCAATTTGAGTATGTGCCTGATCTTTCTGCAGGTTCGATGAAGGGAGACCATGCTCACGATGCGTCACCGCTTGTTTTAGAAAAAGAACAAACGACTTTCGCTGGTAAATTCAAGTGTGAAACTAGCGGGGCGGTGATGATGTCCCGCGGTGTTCAGGTCGTTGAGTCAGGTCGTTATTTAATTTCGTTACAAACCAAAGCAAAGGCGTTCGTTCGATTGCACGAGGCAGGAATAATTGATGCCGACTTTAAAAAGGATCGGGGAGTCTCAACTGAGATCGAGTTGAATCTTGGAGATGGATATCATCCATTATCAATTACGGGCCTGACTGGTGAGGGAAATGAATTTGCCGTCCAACTTAATTTCAAGAGACTGGGAAGTGTTGCCAAGTAAACCTCTTTTCAAGATCTGATTTCGTTTGTGAAATCCTGAAAAAAGCGTTGGATGACATTATTTTAGCTTTGAATTTTTAAGAATCTCTTTCTTGTCCGTCCATGTTTGTTTCCGATCGAATAAGTCTTTGTATTCCCGGTAAACAGGTCGAATCGCTTTTTCATTAATTTCGTACAGGTGTTGGTCGTAGAGTTTTCTCATTTTGTTGAGTGCGTCCAAATTTGAATCGTCAAAGGCCGCATTGGCTAACTCATCGGCATCCAAGTTCATGTCAAACAGCTCCTCGGTGGCTAACATGTCGTCTTCTTGAGAGTACCAATAAAGGTATTTCCACGAGTTGGTAACGACTCCAAACGAATGGGCGGTTTTTGGCCCCCAGAAATTCATCAGTGACAAGCTTTCTCGAACAGGCTTGGTTGGTGATTGAAGTAGGGGAGCGAGGCTAACGCCATCAATGTTCTCAGGCGCCTCAAGTCCGGCCAGTTGGAGCATGGTAGGCGATAAGTCAATGCTTCCAGTCAAAGAATCGCAACGCAAGCCTTGTCCGGAGTTTGGATGCCTTGGATCAAAAATAATCAAAGGGACCCGAGTCGATTCTTCATATGGAATGACTTTCGACCCATAACCGTGTGATCCGCATAAAAATCCATTGTCGGAGGTAAAAATGATTACGGTGTTGTTGGTAATTCCCTGCTGTTTAAGCGCCTTTCTAATTTCACCAACTGCCACGTCAACGCCAAAAATTTGCTGGTTGTATTTGCGCATTACCTGTTGGTAATCATTGGAGTAACCCCACTCCTCAAAGCGCGTGTATTGTCGACCGGTCTTGCTTTGTTCGGCGAGGTGGAGACCATTTTCCCGGCCGTAATTTTTTGGTTTGGGGAAAATTGTATTTTTGTAAACGGAGTCGAATTGCGGATCAGGTTGTACCGGGCGATGGGATGCTTTAAAGCTGATCGAAAGGCAGAAGGGAACTTTGTCAGCAACGGACTGGTTAATGAAGTCTTTCGAGAATGCGGCATACGATAGCGTTGAGTGAGGAAACTCATTAGCGTACTTTTTCATGGAAGAATTCCGAGCCGTCATATAATTCGTTTGTCCCGGCCCTCCTCCCCAGAGGTCGAAGTCTTGACTTGGCAATTGTTTTTCGCCTTCGATTGTAATACCGAATTTTCCTGCGAATGCAGTACGATAACCAGCCTTTTTAAATCGCATTGGGTAGCTAGTCTCCCACAGCTCACGGGTTAAATTTCCAGTTGTGAAATTACAGCCCGTTCGGAATTCATAAAGGCCGGTAAAAATGTTGGCTCGGCTGGCCATGCAGATGGCAGTCGTTACATAGTGGCGGTCAAAGATCACTCCATCGGTGGCGAGTTGGTCTAAGTTAGGTGTCTTAACTTCACTATTTCCATAACATCCCATGGTGATGGTCGATTGATCATCTGTGAGCAAAAAGATGATATTGGGTTTTTGGTTAAGTGATTCATCCTGCGAATATATAGAACCAATGAAGTTCAGTTGTAACGATAATGCGAGAATTAAGGTTGTAGGTGGCTTCAACATAGTCGCTCAGAATTAAAAGGGGTCTGATTTAGCAAATCTATTGCAAACTTATTATGGTTTCCAACTTGGCGAAATCTTAACCTAAAGCTTGCTTCAAGTGAAGCAATTAGCTTCTCTTGGTAGATGCGAGTGAGATCTGTGAATTAGCAGGTTGAGCAGCGATTGCCAATTTTCAGGGCGAGTAATATGGGTAGGGGGTGTAGATGGTTACCAAATTGGTAGAGCGTGGTATCACGCGTTATGACATCGAGGCACAGGGGACCTTTGGCTACATGATGCGAATTTCGCGGGGTGGAGAGCATACCAATGAGTTCTTCTCGGATAAAAAATATCGGGGCAAAAGAAGGGCGTTGGCTGCTTCGCGTGCGCGATATAGTGAGTTGGTTGCACAACTGCCTCCTCCGAAGACGACCAAGGGGGTTCGGACTCACCGCAACCAGAGCGGAGTTGTAGGAGTTCACCTTTCTGTTTGTGAGTCCACCTACGGGAAGGTTTATTCAAGCTATTGTGCCTCCTGGAAGACGAAAGCGGGGGCACGTCGAAAAATCAGCTTTTCATTTAAAAAATATACTAAAAAAATTGCCTGGAAACTGGCATGCATCGCGAGGGAATTGGAAACGGTTGACCGATCCAAGATCGAGCGAACTCTGCGGTC
>JAALLA010000316.1 GCA_011087765.1 Pirellulaceae bacterium | reverse complement strand
TCTCTTCAAACCAAGGACTCACTCCTGACAATTGATCTGAATTCGATCGAAGATCGTCGAGAAACAAAAGATTCACTAATGCCCAATGGAATCTTAAATCCACTCACAGATGCGGAAGTGATAGACCTATTCTCTTTCTTAAGTCAATGAACTGGGGTTAAACCAGCTCACCCCTAGAGTTCACAGTAAGACGTATCGTCAGTAAGTCGACGACAAGGACTTCTCCATTCGTGCTCACTCTCAATGAGCTCGTCGGCGATCTCCGGCCCCCACGTGCCAGCAGGGTATCCGTAAATTGGAATCGAATCGTCATGCTTCCAGGCATTGAGGATGGGTTCTACAAATTCCCATGTATATTCAACACTATCACCATGGGCATACAGCGTCGCATCTCCACGCATGCAGTCCAACAGCAGGCGTTCGTAGGCTTCGGGAACGTCGTTGTCTGCTAGGTCAGAATAGTGAAAGTCCATCCCTACATTTTTCACCTTGAATCCGTCACCAGGGACCTTCATCCCAAAACTCAGCAGCAACCCTTCGTCAGGCTGAATCCTAATGATCAATTGATTGTGCTCCGAATGCAGCACCTCGCCTTGTCTTCGAAACAGAGTCTGCGGCGGTTTATTAAAAGTGATACAAACTTCAGTCACTTTTGTCGGCAATCGCTTGCCAGTGCGAGCGTAAAATGGAACCCCGGACCAGCGCCAATTATCAATGTAAAATTTTAGTGCCGCGTAAGTTTCCGTTTTAGAATCATCAGATACCCCGAACTCTTCACGGTAACCTTTGACCGGTTCTCCACGCATTTTTGATGCCGTATATTGCCCGCGAATGCTGTATTTCGACACATCCGCTTCAGCGATTGGACGCAACGATTGAAATAATTTTGTTTTTTCGTTTCGAATTGAGACCGCGCCCGGAGAAATCGGCGGCTCCATTGCAACATGCGCTACCACTTGCATTAAATGGTTTTGCAGCATGTCGCGCAACGCCCCGGAAGTATCGTAATAACCGCCTCGCGAACCAACTCCAATAGGCTCCGCGTTGGTAATTTCAACATGATGGATATAGTTCCGATTCCACAGTGGTTCAAATACCCCATTGGCAAAACGCGTGACCAAGAGATTTTGAACGGTTTCCTTTCCCAGGTAATGATCGATGCGATAGATATCTTCTTCATTGAAATACTGTTTAAGACTCTTGTTCAGTGCCTTTGCCGAAGCAAGGTCTGTACCGAAGGGCTTCTCAATAACAAGGCGGCGATAACTCCCTTCCTGACGATTCAATCCGTAGTGAGAAAGGAATTTTGGAATTTTATCGTAGAGTACCGGTGGAGTTGAAAGATAGAACATGACATTCCCCGCCGTCTGGAATGTTTCATCGAGAGTCTCCAACCTCTCCTTTACCAACACATAATCATCGACGGCGTTCGTATCAATGGGTTGATAGAACAATCGATCCCGGAACTCTGAAACCAAGGTTTCACTCTCTGAATCAAGTTCTAAAAATTCATTATCGAACAAGACCTGCTCTCGAAATGAAATATCATCGAGCTTGCTCCGACTAACGCCGAGGACAGCGAACTTTTTAGGAAGATAATTGCGTTTGTACAGATCATAAATTGCCGGGATCAATTTCCGTTTGGCTAAATCACCAGAGGCCCCGAATATAACAAAGATCAATGGTTCAATTGCCTGATTTGGTTCTGACATCCAACTACATCCAAAAAATGGTCTAGCTAATAAGGATCTGGGAATTTTATGCTGGGGCTGAAGCATTACTCAGCGAGTGACTCGTTAACCTGTTTTGTCGAGTCACCTAGGTCGTCGGGGAATTAAAATGCCCCTCAAAAGCACCTGTAATTCGTGTACTCCGTCGACCGCAGCCAAACAGCTTAAGCGTTGTAGGTTGAGGACGATGTTGTCCCGCCCCGTCCGGTCCAGTTCGTATGAAAGTACTCGCCGCGTGGGCGATCGGTGCGTTCATAGGTATGAGCGCCAAAATAGTCCCGTTGAGCCTGAAGTAGATTAGCCGGTAAACACTCAGTTCGATAACCGTCAAAGTAGGCCAGAGCCGCACTAATGGCAGGCATTGGAATCCCAAGTGTCGCAGCAGTTGCGACGACTCTTCGCCACGCCGATTGCGCGTTCTCAACTGCCGACTCAAAGAATGGATCCAACAATAAATTTGTTAATCCAGCGTCTTTTTCAAACGCGTCTCGAATGTTTCCGAGGAAGGCCGAACGAATAATACATCCGCCTCGCCACATCAACGCAATCGCACCGTAATTTAGTGCC
The DNA here is from genome assembly GCA_011087765.1 of Pirellulaceae bacterium. Taxonomy (GTDB): domain Bacteria; phylum Planctomycetota; class Planctomycetia; order Pirellulales; family Pirellulaceae; genus Mariniblastus. The sequence goes on along the minus strand of JAALLA010000316.1, from coordinate 1,458 downwards.
CAATCCTTTTCATCAGAAATTGCTCTCATCAATTGATAGCCTTGGGCATAAGATACAATTTTGGAAGCGTACAGAGCTTGTTCGAGATCATTAACCAGCGCCTCGGGGTCGCCTGCAAATTTTGAATCCGGTCCCTTAAGAACCTTGGAGGCACTTACTCGCTCTTCTTTTAACGCTGACAAGCATCGAGCAAAAACCGCTTCGCCAATCAATGTTAATGGCTGACCAACATCAAGAGCCGATATTGCGGTCCATTTTCCAGTTCCCTTTTGGCCTGCTTTGTCGAGAATCACATCGACGGTTGACGTGCCATCTTCGTCGACGTAACCAAGAATGTCTCGCGTGATTTCAATTAAATAACTATCCAGTACGCCGTCATTCCATTTCGAAAAAACATCATGCATCTGCTGATTTGACATCCCAAGACCATCTTTCATCATTTGATAGGTCTCACAGATCATTTGCATATCGCCATATTCGATTCCGTTATGAACCATTTTCACGAAATGCCCAGCACCTCCACGGCCCACCCACTCACAACACGGTTCGCCAGCATCTGTTTTAGCGGCGATCGATTGAAAAATTGGTTTTACGTGTGACCAGGCAGCTGGATTCCCTCCAGGCATAATGCTGGGTCCCTTCAATGCGCCTTCTTCTCCCCCCGAAACACCCGTTCCGATAAAGAGAATTCCACGAGCCGCTAGATCATCTGTTCGGCGTATGCTGTCGGGAAATTCGCTATTCCCTCCGTCGATCAGAATATCTCCTTCGTCGAGATGTGGGAGTAATCCCTCGATCACTTTATCAACCGCGGCCCCGGCTTTTACCATGATCATCACGCGACGCGGCCGAGCCAATTTGGAACACATTTCCTCTAATGAATGAGCCCCGACAATCGTCTTTCCTGCCGCCCGCCCCGCCAGGAATTCATCGACTTTTGATGTCGTCCGATTGTAAACCACAACGTTGTATCCATTGCTCGCCATGTTGAGAACTAGATTCTCGCCCATGACCGCAAGACCGATCAAACCAATATCCGCGTCAGACAATCGAATTCTCCTTGTTTCACATCAATTGAATTGGCATCAATCCCAATCGCTGATGAGCCAACTTCCAACCAACGTCTTTCTCAGTTAATTAACGGGTAGAACTAACCACATCGTAGCCCATCTGAACGTTTTCTAACAGCGAGTTGATTAATTTGGTTTTGGCTTTAACTACGCCCTTTTATCCCAAAAGAAAAGACTCAAATATCTCTAACCAGAATTCGGTTTGAATTGGAACCAATAATTCGGCAGGCAACGCTAAAAGCGACCAACATCCTCAATAATCACACTCAATAACCGCAACTGGAATCGCTTGAGATTTGCGTTCAATGGCACATCGTTCCAAGAACCTTAAGTAAATGTAAATCGAATGGAGAACCTTTTCAGTTATAGCTTTAATTCAGGAGCTTTA
>JAALLA010000315.1 GCA_011087765.1 Pirellulaceae bacterium | reverse complement strand
AACTAAAACGCCGACAACAATAACAGCAAAGCCGGCACACTGATAAAACCGATGCACATTGGCACCCCAAAGTGGTTTCGATTTTCCAACAAGCATACGATAGACCACAAACTCGCTCTTCATGGTTCCGCAAATCAGCATGAACAACCCGACAACCGCCATGACAATTCCCCAAATTATATGCATTCGTAAGTTCTTTCGGTCCCGGCCTGGTTAATTCCGCTCGGCTCCGCTAACAAGCCCTGCCGTTACAGTGAGACGCGCCTGAGGGAATCGAGGGTAAAATCTTGAAGTGGTCGTTGCGATGACGAGCCAATTCTGAAAAATCGTATTGGATGTAGGGGACTATTTCAACGACGTGTTGTCCAGCCAACAACACCTAAATCCCGATTATCTCAACACAAACGTCATCATCGAATCGAACCTAAATGGCACACTTGCTAACATCATCCACAGCACCTGTTAGTCCCGCTTGGTCTGTATAGAAGTATTAGGCGTCTCTATCTGCCTTTTAATTCGTTTGTACCTTCGCATCATTGACTCGATGGTTTGGTCACGGGTAGTTTGATTCAGTAGGGACTTATCGATTGCCAGTTCAATGCATTCTTCGGGCGGGGCAAATCTGGTTTTGATACCGCGGGAACCAAGCGCTTGAAATATTGCTTGAATGGCGACGATTTCATCATCATTCGAATTAAACTTGAGATTCCGAAATTGTTTTCTCATTCCCAAACGATCAAGGTTGGATCGAAGTATATTTCGGATGGCAAAAAATACGACGGATTCATCATCTTCGTAGAACGCCATTTCGATATGACCAGTACCAAAATGACTTGTCAGGCGCAGCAGCCAATAGAGCGGTTTGGGAATCCCCGGGCAAAGCAAGTAGGTTGAAACCATCCCGGCTTTTGCACCCACTCCAAGCCTTTTTGATGGCAACCTCCCATTAACACGGATCTTAACTTCGTTTGAAGAATTTAGCGATAACGTGTTTCCGTGAAGAACCGAGACTTGCATCCGCGGTAAAAAGAAACTGCGAATTTGGTTGACCGCTGCACGGACACCAGTATACATAGCCAACAAGTAAAGAATTCTGCTCAAGTTAACCAAGGGAATTGAGTAATGAATACCATTTATCGAAATGCAAGCCGTCCGCGAACTGGTAACCGACAATCATTTATTTAACGTGCACGGGTCAGTCAGAATTCACTTGTCTTGCATTGGTGATTTGCCATTAGTGTGGTCTCAATTTTTCCAAAATCCACACTCGATGCCGCCGTGAATAACAATTGCAAACATCCCGTGTCCAGGAATCTCCATCGGTGGCATCGCGACCTCAGCACCCGCTTCAACAGCAGACTTGACAGCAGAATCAATGTCGTCAACTAGCATATACGGGCGGACGACCGGTGTTTCAGTATCCCGTAACGGGCCGCGAACGCCGATCAAGCCACCACCTTCCAGCTTTGAAGTGCGAGCACCACCAAAGTTGGCATCGGGTTCACTAAAGCTGATGCCATAGATGGTTGAGTATTGAAGGCACAACGCATCGACTTCAGGTGTCACAATCTCAAGGTATTGGACTTTCATCAGTTCTCCTACTGCAGTTGAATTTAACATTTGAGTTTTAGGGACCGAAGTTTCGTTGGACTCCGTCTGCTGAGTTGTACTGGTGCTGGATTTCTGGCACCCGTTGATCAACGGCACTATTCCCGGCAGGATCGCTATTGCGACCCCGGCTTGGAGTACCTTGCGACGCGTAGGTTTAGGCATGATATTCTGTCCACATAAGTTGGTTGTTAATTCACATCTGCCAAAGGCCAAACACTCGGGCACGACGAAATGAGATCCACTGAGGTCCGCATTTCAATTAATTGCCGTCACCGATGACAGCCTTCGTCAAACACTCATGGATAAGTCCAGCCATGTTTTAGCTGGGAAAAATATACGATCGCCGGGCCGCCGGAGTAATCTAACCATTCAAAGACGCGCTGTCGGCGGTTGAGCGTGCATCCCATTGTTAACCCTCATTGCTGGCGGTGGCCCCGATCTTGGCGAACCGTTCAATCGCAAAATCAAATTTCCGCCTGTCATTGTAGTAGTCCGGATGCTGTTTCACCAGCGAAAGAACAGCGACCAGTGAGTTGGCTTGTTGCGTGGTAAGCAAATCAATCCAGCTACCAGTTTGTGGGCGTTTTTCTACGATTCGATCGATGAAACCGTATTCGTGTTTGTCATTGAGCTCGGCAATCAAAAAGGCGGGTAGATGGAAAACAAATCCCTGTGGGTCAAAAAAGGATGGCGTGCTGTAGTATCGTTCTAACATGTCCGTGTCGAACTTCCGCCAGTTTAATCGCTCATCTAACTTACGAAGCCTCGCAAGCTCAGGCTCGTCTGCGTAATCATCCAACCCATTTGCTTCGTTTAGACCGATGCCGTCCCCAAGTGTGACGCCGTGAAACGCAGTACAAATACCTGCGATCACACGGGGCATAGCCGGCATTCTATTTAGCCATTCTTCCCACAGGCCGATCGTCCAAAGGTCATACCCTTCATCCTTCAGCCGCTCTACGAATTCAGTATCTATATTGAACATAACTTGAGGCAGTATTTGAGCGGCAAGGAAACTATTCGTCAGCCAAACTTTCGGTTTGAGCATTGTATTTTTCACGGCGGCGGATTGCCCATTCCGTAGGATAAGCTTCTTGAATCGATTCAAGCGGCCGATTTCGCCTGCTCAGATAGAAGTAAACCGGCAGCACAATACACGACAGCAGTATCGTAGACATCCACTGCATAAACCCAACAAAGAAGATACCTAAATCAGTCCCTTCAGGAAGGGCTTTATTCCGGTTTAGATAAACTTGAGTTTTCCATAAGTGCGATGTCGTTCCCAGCACAGAGACAAGGAGTATAAACACTAACAGTGTTGCGGAAAGGGTTCGGTGGGAGCGCACAAAAAACGCAAGAATACCAAGGATGAGATACGGACCAACCAGAAGAACCGCTGCCACAGTGAACATCAAGGCAGCCGCTAATAAAGACGGCCCCCAATTTTCAGTGCCTGCAACAATATTAAAAACGGCAAGCGCAGCAGCAATGAATAAGGCAAGAATTGAGATTTTCCAGAGCATAAGCTTATGAGCGGGTAGATGGCGGCGATCACCGAGCCGATACGGCAATCTCTTCATTCAACAACACGCGCAAGTCCAGAATCGCGTTAATCACTTTGCATCCGACTCCTATTCGGTGTCAGACTTGCAATCCATGGCGTCAACCTCGCCATAAATTTTGAAAACCCGTTTCACAAATCCAGCCATATCGTTTGAAAATTTCGAAAACGCGGTGTCACCTTGATACCAAAAATAGACTCTTGATTTCCCTGATTTTGGCGCAATGCAATAGAAGTTTCCACCAACGTCGCTTCCGATTATGAAATAACGAACAGGCCAAGGTTTGCTATCATCATTCGGGTCAAATCCAAAGTATTCGGGATCGTCCGGATTACGCATCATCTCGTTCATGCCGTCGATAAGCCTGTGATCCCAAAAAAATGGGGTTTGGCCTGGATTTGCTTTGGCGTCGTATTTGAGCAGTGCAGCGAAGTATTCGGGTGGATGCAGCAGCATCTGGCGGTAACCGGAAGGAAACGCAATCGCGTACTTTTTCTCCAGGCGTTTTATTTGAGTCTCATTCATATGTGTTGTCGATATCAAGAAATACGAGTGGTAGAACGGCAACGATCACCGCGTTGACGGTAAATGAAAACCACAACTCACCCGGCGATC
>JAALLA010000057.1:19847-22667 GCA_011087765.1 Pirellulaceae bacterium | reverse complement strand
ATTGAGACATCCTCAATCGATGTAAAGCGATTAGTTTATGATTCGCTGGTCACACAGAGTGGGGTTCGTCTCGTACTTGCGAAGACGCTGGTGTCGGTGGAGGACAGTGTCAAACCAGAGGTGGATTTTGAGCGATCTTTGGCAATGATCGTTCTTGAACGCCATCCGCTGATTGAGCATGACCTGCGAATTGAGAGAATTGCGCGTTCATTCCCGCTGCCGGTTGAATATGGTCATTACCTCGCGCTTGATGATTCGGTAGTTCGAATGGTAGTCAACGATGCGACGGTAAGGGTTTTGCAGCAAATGGGGATGAACGATCACGAGTTAATCACTAGTTCGATGGTGACTCGTCGATTAAAGAAAGTGCTCCGCCGCATGCAAGCGAATTTTAAATTTGATCGCGATGCGGACTCCGCTGCTGAGTGGATTGCTCTCAATTCGCATGATTAGTTGTCCCTTGAGTGGTGCGAACCGGTTTTGAGCAAACTGCTATATCGAAAGAATCGCGACTGAGAATGATAATACAGAAATGCACGTGGCAAGAATGGCGAATGAAAATCGCATCCAGATAGAGGTGAGGGCAAGGAGGGGAAGGAGTGTCGCCGACACGAAGGCAATGCGTCCCATCATGATTATTGGCATTCGGAAACCGACCGCATCGTAAAACAGTCGTTCCAGCGGCAGCCAGATTAGTCCGAGCGCGGCAGCCCCGACAACCAAAGTGATCATTAGGCCAAGCTCCCCGCCGTTTCTCGCCTTGGAGTAGGTGGAAGCAGTGAGTACGGTGGGAATAATAAATAGATAACTGGCTCCATTGACGTAAATGGACGTCAAAAAACAGAGACTGATCCAAATGAAAAGAACTCCAATTAGGAGAAGTTCTGGTTTCATGAATTTCGCCGCAATGGTTGCGGTTGCTCCGATAATTGCAAAGCCGGCCATCCAATATCCAATTAAGATGGCTGTTGGGTTTGAGGGCCAGTCGAGTTGTAGGTGATCTTCGAGGCGAACCAGTTTTTGCAATTCCAAAGTGACAATGTAAGTCAGAACAATGGTTACAGCTGGGATCATGAGGTTCGTGGCTGGAACTAGAATTGCTCGAAAACCAAACGAAGAAACTTCATTTTGGGCGTGCGTTGGATTCTTGATTCTCATCACGATTGCAAAGACGAATAGAAATAACGCCAATCCAGAAATGTAGATTGACCAGTTGGCAGGCCAGCGAATAATCAATTTTCCAAAAAGATCAAAATAGACAGCTTCGTTTGTGGTCGCAGGGGAGGGGGAATCGAATTGCTCAATCTGTGAAGACTTGAGGAGTGCGAGCGTTAAACCTAAGGCGTTGTTTCCATGATGCTGCATGCTCCCAAGGTCACGATTTGCAAAGTTATCTTCGGCCGTGTGGTAATACTTGACGTTACCAATGTAGGCGAAGTTATAGCCATGCATGCCGGCACGTTTAAAAATGGAAAAGTCTGTATCTCTCGGCAGGCGCTTGTAGATTTCGAAAAAAAGTGAAGATGCAAATTTTGGGCCATCGATTCTGTTGAAGACGGTCAGCAAGTCATAGCTTTGGAGGCTAGTTTCAAACATGCAGCTCGGTCCAGTGGTCCCGCGAGCCTCAAGGTTAATTACAACTCCAATCTGCTGTGCGAGTGGATTTTCGTCGACAAACATTCTGGCACCCAAGAGGCCGAATTGGGCGCTGGGATTTCGCTCCTCTCCATCGGTGATTAAGAAAATAACCTCGCGTTCAGAGATAGCCTTGCCGACAAGTATTCTCGCGATCTCCAGCAACGAGGCGACTGCTACACCGTCGTCACTAACTCCAGGGCCGCTCGTTACTGAATCGTAGTGTGCCACCAACAGCAGAGGTTTTTTAGTGTTGGACGGCGGTTCGGTACGAATTCTCCTGGCGATGATGTTGGTCAGGTCGATTTCAATCTCGGCAGGCACAACGAGTTTGTTGAGGCGGGGGACCGAGACTGTTCCGGACTGGAGTTCGACATCATATCCTAGTGCTTCAAATTGAGATGCGATTTTTTCACGGACTTGGCTGTGTGCAAGGCTGCCTGGAGGATGGGGGACGGTGTCATCAATGATCGATTTAAGGATTTGATCGGCACGCTCCGCCGAGAATTGATCTTCGGGAATGGAACTGGTTAAAGGTGTTGGTGGGCGATAGGCCGCTATGCTGGCAAAGGCGACTGTAATCCAAATCAAGAGTGCCGTGATCAAGGGCCACGAGGTGGTTTGCTGGTTTCCTGAGGTGGTAGGAGCGTTGGGCACGTGCTATTTTTTTCCCAGTTGACGTTTCGATTGGAAGAAATTGGTAAGGATCATTCCACATTGAGGCCCAAGGATTCCTGGAATAACTTGGGCTTGATGATTCGTGCGCGGGTCAGTTAGCAATTCGTAAAGTGAATGAACCGCTCCGCCTTTAGGGTCAGATGCGCCAAAAACAACGGTAGGGATTCGAGCTTGGAGAATGGCGCCAGCGCACATCGGGCAAGGCTCCAAGGTGGCGTAGAGCACACAATCTTCAAGTCTCCAGTCACCAACGGCTTCCGCCGCCTGGGTGATTGCCAGCATTTCCGCGTGGGCAGTGGGGTCTCGCAGTTGTTGGCATAAATTGTGTGCGGCGCCAATGATCCGCTGACCTTTTACGATCACGGCACCAACCGGAACCTCATCGAGTTGACTCGCGGCAAGTGCCTGGTCGAACGCGAGCTTCATGAAATGCTCGTGAGGGAATATCTCAAGGTTCATAAATGTTCTTCGATAATTAAATAAATGCTTAATAAACTCCCGCGAATT
>JAALLA010000057.1:11340-19747 GCA_011087765.1 Pirellulaceae bacterium | reverse complement strand
CGAAGTTGGATGTTTTTGAATTCCGCTACTGTCATGAAACTACAAAGCCCCATTGGCTTGCAAAGAGTAGTATCGCCGCGAAGTGAAATCTTTTTTCCTTTGATGTTTTTGTCGACAACTTCTTCGTCATCGATCCAGACCTGAATCGATTCAGGTTGCACTCGAACTTTTATTTTATACCACTGATCTTTTTCAAATTTTAAGTATGAGCAGGTGTCGTTGCGAGAAGCATCTTGATCGTCAATGCAGGATAATCCGACCGTCGAACCACCCCAGCCGCCGACGATCAAAGTGCAATGGGAATCAGCTACGGGGAAGGTCAACCCGCAGAAGAAATCGATCCCGTCTGTTTTTCTTGCTTCTAGCGAAATTTCGTAATTAGTTTTCGGTAAGTCATCTCGAGTAGAGCTGATCCCCGTAAATGGATCTCCCGCTTGAAGTTCAATTCGCCCTTCTTTGATTTCACAGTCTCCCTGTCCGCCAAATTCAATGGTTTCCCAATCATCGAGTGATTTTCCATCAAACAGGGATTTCGGTTTGGAGGTCCAGTTTGGCTCAGGTTCTTGGTTTTTCTTCGAAGGCTCTTGGGTCTGGCTTGCAGATTGCCCCGGACTTTGCGGTGTTGGTAACGGGAGGGGAGGGGAGACTGCTGCGGCTTCGGTGGTTGGGATACTTCCGCAGGTAATCAGAGTTAATGCAATCAGGAGTGATGCAACCAAGAGTGATGCAACCAAGAGTGGGGAAAAGGCTTGAGTGAAATTCATAGTGGACGCGATTTTCATTAAGTAGGCCCTACGCTTAACAGGGGTTCGGTCGGGTGGATTGGAAATACTGCGTTCACTCAATATAACCGCGGGTTTCGCCCATGAAAACCGAATATTGCTTTTGCTGAATCCAGCTCTCGCCGAATCCTGCTTTAATCCGCAGGAGCCCTGCGAGCATTTAAATTTGCGATATAATGAATTGAAATTTTAAAGGAAAGTTGATCGGATGCAGATTCAGTGGTTCCCCGGGCATATGCACAAAGCACGGGTTCAAATTAAAGAAACCCTTCCTAAGGTAGACCTTGTCATTGAGGTGCTGGACGCTCGAATTCCGTACAGCAGTGAAAATCCAATGCTGGCTGAATTAAGGGGAGACAAGCCTTGTTTGAAGATCTTAAACAAAGCAGACCTGGCTGATCCTGAGTTGGTCAAGGTTTGGCTGAGGTTTTTCGAGAAACAAAAAGGAATCAAAGCCCGACCAACGAGTACGGAAGATCGGGGCTCGATCCGTCAGTTGACGCCGTTAATGTCACAGATGCTTCCTGAAAAAGGAGAAGGGAAAACGATCACTACGATGATTGCTGGAATTCCCAATGTTGGTAAATCGACGATTATTAATATTCTGGCAAATAAGAAAGTCGCGAAGACTGGGAATGAGCCGGCGGTGACGAAAGGCCAGCAACGTATCAATATTGGTGACGGTGTGACTTTGCTGGATACACCCGGTGTTCTTTGGCCCAACGTTGAGAATGTGTATAGCGGTTATCGGCTGGCCACGATTGGCTCGATCAAAGAAACGGCAATGGATTATGCGGATGCTGCGTTCTTCTCGGCCGAATTTATGCTGCAGCATTACCAGGCGCGACTGATGGATCGCTATGGTATGGATTCAGTTCCTGCTTCTGCGATGGATTTTATTGAGGAGTTAGGAAGGAAACGCGGTTGTTTAAGAAAAGCTGGAATTGTTGACATCGACCGAGCTTCTAAAATTTTTGTGACCGAATTAAGAGCCGGAAAGTTAGGCGCATTAACGCTCGAAACTCCCGAGATGATGGTGTTTGAGAAAGCGGCTACGGTCGAGCGTATCGCGGCTAAGGAAAAAGAAAAAGCCGCGAAAGCGAAGAAAAGAAAAGTTGCGTTTAAAGAAAAGAATCAAGCAAAGAATCGAAAAAGGTCTCGTTAATTGTTACTTTGCTCCATCGTTGCAGTGGCTGAAAAATAAATGAACCACCGCAATCGTGGTGACCAAACGTGTCACTGGCCTGGTGTAGACTGATGTGATTAAACAAAAGAGAAGCCTCCGATGGATTGGACTGACGTGTCGAACGAAAACCCTATTTCCGAAATCAACGCTAATTCCGCCGATCCACGTGTGTTTTTGGGATTTGAGAGGCCACCTCTCGTGACGGCCGCGGAGTGGTTGCTGAACCGTTTTCGATTGGAATTACCCGATGAAAATCGGTTCGATCTTTCGAACGTAATTGTGGTTGTTCCGACGATGCGAGCGCAAAACCGTCTGCTTCAGCTGTTGGTAAAGCGAGTGGAAGGATTGGAGGGACTGTTCACGCCGCCCCGGATCACAACACTCGGGCAGTTGCCTGAGTTTTTGTATCGTGCGGCGAAACCACTGGCTTCTGACCTAACTCAGCAAATTGCTTGGACAAAGGTGTTAGAGCAGTCTTCAAAAGCACAGATGGAGTGTTTGACGGGACGCGACGACATTGAGGATGGATATGATTGGCGGCCGATGGCAACTCTCGTTGCAAATCTCCATGCGAGGTTAGCTAATGATATTTGGAGTTTTAGCAGTGTCTCCCGGGAGGTTAAGAACTATAAGGGGTTTTTAAAAGAAGAAGCTAATCGATGGGATGTTCTTAGCGATCTACAAAAGCGTTATTACCAGATTCTAGGCGAAGTTGAATTGTGGGATAAACAGGCCGCCCGGAATTTTGCTGCCGCAGGCTTGATGAAAGCCAATGAGATTCGCTGCCAAACGGATTTTGACATTGTCCTTGTAGGGACGGCTGACATTAATCGTTCTGTCGCTGAGATGTTAAAGCAAGTCCAAGCTTCCAACTCCCAACAAGTATCGATTTTGGTTGCTGCTCCGGAAGTGATGGCTGCCGCGTTTGATGAGATTGGTTCCCTCGAAACTGGTTATTGGGTTAATCATGTCGTCGATTTTGCTGATGAGAAGATACTTATTGCCGATCAACCTGCTGACCAGGCCGATGGAGCCGCCCGCTACATCACGAATCTATCGTTCGAGTTGGCTGCCGACGAAATTACGATTGGTGTGCCCGACCCAGCGATTATTCCTCAGTTAGAACGGACTTTGAATTCAGTTCAACTGAAACATCGAAATCTTGCTGGGGTTGAAATCACGCATACAGCGCCCGTCCGTTTATTGTTGGCGTGTCGAGATTATCTCGAGGGTCAAAGCTATACGAATTTTGCTGGATTGGTTCGCCATCCTGATTTGTACCGCTGGCTGTGCGACTGTGTCGATGACGACGGCTGGCTTCAGTCGCTGAATGATTATCAAAATAACAATCTTCCCAGTTCGTTGGGTTTGTTTGACAACGACGCCTTTGGTAGTCCGGAATTGATCTCCACAACTTACGATCCGACGGATGATGGCGCCCAGCAGCGAGCGGGGCGGCTCGCTGATTCAACACGGATTTTGAATCAAGTGCACCGGGCGTTGTCAGAGTTACTAGGGTCTTTAGCTGGCGGTGAAGACTCCAAGGTGCGACCGATTGGTGAATGGGCTGCACCGTGGATTACGTTGCTTCAGCAAATTTATGGTGAATGCGAATTTGATCGTCAAGATGTCATTGGGCTCAAAACACTTCGCGCTTGCGAAGCTGTTTGCGTTGCACTCTCGGGACAAAATGCAGTTCCGGAGTTATTTGGAACTGAGGTTTCGGCGACGGAGTCTCTTAACTGGGCGTTGGAGTCTGCGGCTGAGCAGCGGGTAGTAGAATCGCCTGATCCTGAAGCGGTCGAGCTTGCGGGTTGGCTTGATCTGGCATTGGATGATGCGCCGGTAATGGTAATTACCAGCATGAATGATGAATATGTCCCCACCTCCGAGGTTGGACATCAGTTCTTGCCCAATGAGTTATGTAAAGAATTGAAGATTCTCGACAACGATCGAAGGTATGCACGTGACGCCTATGCGTTGACGGTCATTTCTTCGGTGCGTGAGAACTTTTTATTGATCGCCGGTCGACGAGCCAGTAGCGGTGAGCCAGGGCGGCCGAGCCGTTTGCTGTTTACAGATCGAGAGACTTCTGCGCGACGAGCCAAGGCCTTCTTTGATTACGGTGGAAGTCCGGAATCTAAACTTTGGATTACTTCACAAGTTGATTTTCCAAATGCGCAACAAATAGAAATTCCGGTTCCCGATGCTGCGGTGCCAAAAAATATATCGGTGACGAAATTTAAGGACTTTATTCAATGTCCCTATCGTTTTTATTTAAAACACATAATGCGATTGCAAGCCACCGATGATGATTGGAGTGAGCTCAGTGGCGGCACATTCGGAGATTTAGCTCACAATGTTCTTGAAGCATTTGGGAAGAGCGACGTGCGAGATGCGACCGATGAAGCCCGGATTAGAGAATTTCTCTTCGATAAACTCAATCAGCTGGTGACGTTTCAATTTGCAGGTTCCCGGTTGCCGGCGGTTCGTATTCAAGTCGAGCAATTGCGGTTAAGGTTCGAGCGATTTGCCCAAAAACAAGTGAAAGTACGACGTGACGGATGGAGGATCGTCAGTACGGAAGAGCATCTATTTCACAATTTTGATGTCGATGGAGTGCCGTTCGTAATCAATGGGAAAATTGATCGGGTGGATCAGCATGAGATCTCCGGTCAGGTCGCTGTTTGGGATTATAAAACGTCGGATCGAGGGGATCCTCCGGAAAAAGTTCACTATGCAAAACGCAAGCAGGAGTGGAAGGATCTTCAGTTGCCGCTCTACCGGCATCTCGTCAAGGAAGTGTCTGCGGTCGAGGGTGCTGATTTTTCGAACGTCGCGATGGGGTACGTCTTGCTGGCCAAGAATTTGGATGAGGTTGGATTTCATTCTGCAGAGTGGGAGCCGGAGGTTTTAGCCACTGCCGACGAGAAGGCACGCGAGATTATTCGGAAGATCAGAATGGGAAGCTATGAAATGAGTGGAAAGCCACCAATGTATTCTGAAGATTTTGCTGGTATTTGTCAGGATTTTGTATTTGAAAAAGCTGACCCGCCGGGCCTTGAGACGACTGTAGGAGATTTGCCATGGTAGGTGACACCATCGAACGTGAATTGGCTGGCCAGTTTCCAAATGAAGTTATTCGGGCCTCAGCGGGGACGGGGAAAACGTTTGCGCTTTCCAATCGGTATCTAAAACTGTTGGCATCGGGTGTGGAGTGTCAGTCGATTTTGGCAACCACGTTCACGCGAAAGGGAGCGGGCGAGATTTTGGATCGAATCATTGGGCGCCTCTCTGATGCCGCGCTTGATGAATCTGCCGCCGCCCAACTGTCGAAGGAGCTTGACTGGGTAATTAGCCAAGCCAGAGCGCGAGATATATTGCATGAGTTGCTCGGCAATCTTCATCGATTAGAGATCAGTACGCTTGATAGTTTTTTCAATCGCATCGCGAAGGCGTTTTCCCTGGAGTTGCGTTTGCCGCCCAATTGGGAAATTGTGGAAGAGCAAGAAATAAATCGCATGAAAGATCAGGCGATTCAAGCAGTTTTGCGAGACGATTCAGTTGTCGATTTACTCCACATGCTTAGCAAAGGGGAAGCGACGCGCAGGGTTGCGTCGATGGTTCGAGAGACAGTGGATCAGATCTATGAGATTTATCGGGAAACAGGTCCCGACCCTTGGTCAAAAATTCCAGTGTCGGGGAAGTTGTTAAGCCGTGAAGAATTGGATGCGTTAATTCTGAGGATGGAGTCGATCGATGCGGGAGGAAAGCAATTAACGAAACATTGGGGCGTCGTAACTGAATTTGTGAAGTTGGAGGAATGGGATAAATTCATTGAAAATACCTCCTTTCAGAATACGCTCATGGGTACACCCAAGTACTCGCGAACGAAGCTGCCTGTTGAGATTGTCGAGGTCTATGAACTCCTGATGCCCCATTGTCGAGCCTTTGTTTCGCAGCGATTGAGAATGCAAAATGAAGCAGTTTGTAAATTGCTGGCAGCCTATGGGCAGTTAATTGAAGCGGATAAGAACCGTACTGGTAATCTGCGTTTTCAGGATGTTACCGAGCGGTTGCAGGAGTTTGTTGCATTGTGGGATGCGGATCGATTGTCGTTTCGTCTTGATCGTCAGGTCCACCATTTGCTGCTCGACGAGTTTCAAGACACTTCATTGGGTCAGTGGAGTGTGATTCAGCCGTTCGCAAGAAATGTGACGGCAGAATCTGATTCGATCAAGTCTTTCTTTTGTGTTGGTGATCTGAAACAGGCAATTTTTGGTTGGCGTGGTGGAATCGCTGAGATTTTTGATTTGGTTGACCGACAACTTCCCAATCTTAAGCCGGATAGCCTCGCCAAAAGCTGGAGAAGTTCGCAGCCGTTGATCGAAATGGTGAATCAAGTTTTCATGAACGTGAAACAGTATTCCTGCGGCGATGAGTTGATTGAGAAGGAGATTTGCCGTTGGTCCAATAAGTTTGATGAGCATACAACTGCGCGTGGCGAGTTGCGTGGTTATGTCACGGTTGAAATGGCGGCCGACTGCCCTGAGAGTTCGAGACGTTTTGAAGATACTAAGGATAAAATTCGCAATCAGAATATGATCCAAAGGACGGTTGCCCGAATACAACAACTGGAAAATGACTTGCCTGCACATCACAGTATTGGTGTCATTGCCCGGACGAATGATCAGGTTTCAGATTTGATTTTCGAGCTGCAACAAGTCGGTGTCCCTGCCAGCGAAGAGGGAGGTGGGCGTTTAACAGATTCCGCTGCAGTAGAGGCTGTGTTGGCGGTGATGAAGTTAGCAGACCACCCCGATGATAGTATCTCGCGATTTCACCTGTCACATTCACCACTTGCAGACTATCTGGGGCTGGCTCCTGAAACGAAGGAAAACCGAAAAGCGAATGTTGCCGCGGCACGAAAAGCAGCGGTGATGGTTCGTGAAGAGTTGATCAACGTCGGCTATGGACCTACCGTTGAAATACTCGCTAAACGACTTGCCGGGCAATGCACGCGTCGTGAGATATTCAGACTGCAACAATTGGTTCGGGTGGCCTATGATTGTCCATCGGACGATCCACAATGGCTGCTTCGGCCGGGCAGATTTGTTGCGTTCGTTCGTGACGAAGTAAAAGTCAGCGATCAAAGTTCGGCTCGGGTGCGAGTGATGACGGTTCATAAAGCCAAGGGACTCGAATTCGATGCGGTGGTACTACCGATTAGTTGCTCGTCGCGAGGGTGGGCTGGTCAGACCCCTACGGTTGTTGCTGGTCGAGATGAACCGACGGCACCGATCAGCGTGGCGACGCGGTATATCGGATCCAAATTAAGAAAATTGCTACCTGAGGGGATCCAGGAGTTATTTGATGACGATCGACGTCAAACGATTCGAGAGTCACTGTGCGTGCTTTATGTCGCATTAACAAGGGGTGTTAATGCAACACATATCATTCTCTCACACGGCGCTAAGCCTGAGCACAAGTCTTCAGCTGGAATTTTGCTCTCGACGCTGTGCCCTTCGGTTGAACGCGCGGAAGGTGTGTTGTTTCAGCATGGCGAAGCGGATTGGTATTCGACGTCGAGTAAGGTCGTTGCAGTGGATTCTCATCGTCTTGCAGACTTCTACCCTGAAGAAGATCAGCCGGCTCGAAAAGGAGTGGTGGCGTTCGCGCAACGGTCTGGACGTGGACAACGCCGCGTATTGCCCTCGCAGGTTGTGAGCGGTTCCAAGATAGAGGCAAATTCGTTTTTCAGTTCAATTTTGAATGCAAAATCGATGCAGCGAGGGTCACTTTTGCACGCTTGTTTTGAACAAGTTGGATGGCTCGACGAAAAGGTTCCAACTCGCGAAGAGCTAGTAAAACATCTCAATCAGATTTCAACGGAGTCTATCGACGTCGGGGGTGTGATTGATGAATTCTTTGAAGTATTGAAAAGTGACAACGTTTCTAAATTACTATCCCGCGGAACCTATCAAGAGTCTTATTTGATGGAGTTTGCGGGTGCTGGAGAAGTAATCCTGGAAGCCAATCGGCTAGAGGTAGAATGTGAGCGTCGATTTGCAACTACTCTTGATGGAAATCTGGTTCAAGGAACAATGGACCGCGTCGTTTGGGTGTATCAAGGTAGTCAATTGGTCGCAGCGGACATCATTGATTTTAAATCAAATGTCATCGACGTTGAGAATTTGCAAAGCCGGATTGAGTACTACCAACCGCAAATGGAAGTCTATCGTCGAGCGGTTAGCCAATTTGCAAAAATTCCAATAGCGAGTATCGCCACGAGGTTAGTGTTCAGTCATCCGCGGCAAGTCATTAATCTGGAATTAATTGATTCGAAAGTTGGCTATTCACCGTCCCCAAAAATGCCAGAGGTGACGATGCCAGAGATGAAGTCGCCCGGAGAAAATGTCGCTGAAGCAAATATTCCCGA
>JAALLA010000057.1:2546-11240 GCA_011087765.1 Pirellulaceae bacterium | reverse complement strand
TGCCTGAAACGCCCACCGAAAAAATGGACTTGCCAGCTCAACCTGGTAAACAAAAGACGCTTTGGGATTAGTGTGCTGAAAGGAGCCAGTCGATTCCAAAGATGCCGAATTAATTTAGATCTTCGTCGAGATTCCAATTCTCGGGAATCACCGCTTTCTTGATTAGAATTGGAATGCCATCTCGGATGACACAGGTATCATGCTCGAGATCGGTTTGTTCACGTTGGGTCTGATTGACGATCTTTGCGTTTTTCCCGATGCAAACATTTTTGTCAATGATGGCGCCATCGATTACCGTGCCTTCGCCAATTTCAAGGAGCGGGCTTTGGCGTTCGGCGGCTCTTTCTTCACTATCATAGAAGTCATTGCCCATCACAATAGAATTCAGGATGGTAACGTTGGGGCCAATGACTGTTCTTAGCCCAATCACACTGTTTTTAATAATCGCGCCCGAACCAATTTTACATCCATTGGAAATTAAGCTGTTGTTAACTGTCGCTCCGCTCATTCGTGTTGGAGGCAAGAATCGAGCGCGGGTGTAGATGGGTGAACCAGGTTCCATCAGTTCGAATTCGGGTGCCTCAGTGGTCAGATTTAAGTTGGATTCGTAAAACGAACGAATGGTACCAATATCTTCCCAGTAGCCGTCAAATAAATGCATCTGGACATGATGGCTATGAATGGTTGCCGGAAATACTTCTTTTCCAAAGTCAGTGTGTTCGGTCCCGGCCAATACTTGAGTTAGAAGTTTTCGATCGAATACATAAATGCCCATGCTGGCTATACAATCGCGTCCTTTGGAGTCTACGCCGTAGCTGTCAATCCAGTCGGTATCGGTACTGACGGCTTCGATTTCAGCATCGGTTTGTGGTTTTTCAACAAAGTCATTGACCCTGCCACTGTCATCAACTTTAACGACTCCAAATCCTTTCGCATCTTCTCGAGAAACGGGCATGCAGGAAATGGTGACGTCGGCGCCACTTTTAATATGGGTGTCTATCAGGTCACCATAGTCCATGCGGTAGAGTTGGTCGCCGGAGAGAATGACGACGTAGTCAATTCCTGGTTGATTGAAGTAGACGAGATTTTTTCGGACGGCATCGGCAGTACCTTGATACCAATCACTTCCGTCCTCCAGTGTTTCTTGAGCTGCGAGCAATTCGACAAAACCACCGCTGAAATTATCAAACGAATAGGCTCGTCGAATGTGTCCATGGAGACTTACCGACATGAACTGAGTCAAAACAAAGACACGGTTGATTCCACTATTGAGACAATTTGAGATCGGGATGTCGATCAGACGGTACATGCCTGCCAGGGGGACTGCAGGCTTACTGCGAATTGAGGTAAGCGGAGCCAATCTTGATCCACGTCCGCCGCCAAGTACTAAAGCAACCGCATTTCGCATTTTTAAATCCTGCGTGTTTTTGAACAGTATCTGTTGGGTCTCGTTATCTCTCCCCAAAAGTCTCTCCCCAAAAGTTAACGCGTAGACCTGAAATTCACAAGGTATCGATTTGCTAAGATGTGCAAGTAAAGGCACCATGCAGTGTTTGGCTGTGTACAACCCAAGAGGAATTTGGTCGGTCTGATTCCAGTGGACGATGGGATGGCATCTTACCGAGGTGATTCGATATGGGGGGGAGCTGCCACCGTATCGCGGTAAGCAATGGATTTCCAAAATATCAAGTGGTTGGAAGAATCGCCAGTTTGAGGCCTTGTTTCGCTGTGAGGGTTCTTCAATTTTAAAAAATAAATAAATGCAGTGCCCTACAGCATGAAGGGCTCTTCATATTGGCGAGAAAATTTAGATTGAAAGCCGTGAGCTCAACAGATACAAAAGTCAAAACTGTGATTCGCTGAAAATCGATATGCCATCTACAGTGTTCGATGGCATCAGTAGGAAATCCAAGGGGCATTGTCCGTGACTGTTCCGTTCGTTGAGTCAGGGCAAGACTGCTGTCGGATCTGGAGAAAAATCTACCCTCGAAGTTTTTAATCTGCTAACTCGTCCATGTCCGATACATCGTGGCTTTGAGGCAGGTCGGCAAGTTCTTCGAGTTGGAACAGATCGAGGAAGCGATCCGTGGTTGAGTAATATTTGATTTTAGAGTTAGATTCGCCCGCTTCTACAGCCAGTAGTTCCCGTTTAACCAACTGAGCCAGAACTCCGCCGCTTGGTTTGAGCCTGATCTTTTCAACCAAATCCTTAGTCGCGGGTTGGTTGTAGGCAACAATTGCCATGACATCGATCGCGGCTTGGCTCAGTCGGACTTGACGATTGCGACCAAAGAAATCTTGTTGAAACTCGACTAGTTTGGGATCAAGTTTCATTTTGAAAACACCACCATCAGAATCGATCCGGAAGGCGGCGTTCTCTTTTTCATATTTGGCGTTAAGTGCGCGTACGGTTTGGGTGACTTCCTTCGGACTGACGTCGCGCAACACTGCGGCGATCTTTCGACTGTTGAGCGTTACATCTTTGGGCGCACCAACGAATAAGATTGACTCGATAATTGATTCGGGAGAAATTGAACAGCAGGCATCATCATCAATTTCCGGAGCTTCTTCTACCACCTCGGATTGTGAATAATTGGCTGTCCGCGATTCAGTGCCAGGCGATTGAACTGAATCCTGGATTTCTTCGGGAGTATCGCCTCGTGTTTTTAACGCATCTGCGTAAGCTTGACTGAGTTGATCCAGAGAAAACTCTTCTTCCTCATTAAACTCTGCCTCGTATTCATCACTGTCCTGATCCAGGTCCTGTAGTTCGGGATTGTCCGAGGGATCCAGCTCTTCTGAATCAGAGGATTCATAATCGGATTTGTCTACAGGTTGATCAGTCATAGCGTTAGCTTAAAGGAGACGTTGGTTGCCTCGCAAGCCAGACTCACGGCTACGGGCTAAAAGTAGTAATATTTCAATTTTAGTTCTCTCTGAGAGAATTAAATTTCTTAGCGTGGTTACCTATTTTTACTGGTCGATTGGTTTTAGAATTGGAAACGCTGACATAGTTGAAATTCGCTTTCTTATGGGGATTGATCGTGTTGAAATTCTGGTTGATGGAGTGGGTCGTCGGTGTGCTTTGTATTTCGGCGACCGCTTCGGCTTGGGGGCTTCAGTCTGACTTGGTGAACCTAGTACCGCCGACCGCAATGTCGGGTGCTCCAATTGAAAAACCCGAATCGACCTCTCGCAAAAATATGGTTGCTTCTGTTCATCCGTTGGCAACGCAGGCGGGAGTAGAAGCGTTTGCCAACGGTGGCAATGCGATCGATGCCGCGATAGCAACAGCCTTGACGCTTGGCGTGGTTGATAATTTCAATTCCGGAATTGGTGGCGGATGTTTTATTTTAATCCGAACTGCGAACGGGGATGTATACGCAATTGACGGGCGAGAGATGGCGCCGGCGGCGGCGACGCAAGACCTTTTTCGAGATGCGAAAACTCGTTTTTCAAATCCAAGTCAGACAGGTCCTCTCGCGAGCGGAGTTCCAGGAGCATTAAAGGCGTACGCTCGGGCGGTCGCTCAACACGGAAGATTAGATCTAGGAGCTTCATTAAACAAGGGAATTGACGCCGCAGAGAACGGTTTTCAAGTAACCGAGGCTTACGCTGCGAAACTGAGGATTGCCAAAGAGGCGATGTTGCAATTTCCCGGTGCTGTCAACGTTTTTTTTCGACCTGATCCAAAGACCGGCCTTCTTGAACCTTATCGAGCTGGCGAAGTGCTAAAGCAATCTGATTTGGCAGAAACCTATCGTAAGATTTCACAGGAGGGGACTGCTTGGTTTTATCAAGGAGCCTTTGCTGAGTTAACGGAGCAATGGATGAAGGCGAATGGTGGAATCATGACTGCTATGGATTTTTCCAAATATAAAACCGTCGATCGCAAACCCGTTCGATCGGAATATCGAGACTTCGAGATCTACGGGTTTCCACCTCCGAGTTCAGGTGGAGTTCATGTTGCTCAGGTGCTTAATATACTCGAACAGTTTGAGTTGGCTGATTTGTATCAAAGCGATCGAGCGGGGTTCTATCATGTCATTGCCGAGGCGATGAAACTGGCTTTTGCCGATCGGGCTTTTTGGTTAGGGGATCCAGATTTTGTAGAAGTCCCGTTAGGCCTAATTGATAAGAGCTATGCCAGAGAACTTGCTGGGAAGATTAAGATGAACTCTGTTTTAACGACAGATCACGGTGTGCCCCCTAATGCCGCGACCGAATTTTTTGAGCGTCATACAACCCATGTGGCGGCTGCCGATAGTGAAGGCAATTGGGTGGCTTTAACCACCACGGTTAACACAACATTCGGTGCTAAGTACGTAGTACCGGGGACGGGTGTGATTATGAATAATCAGATGGACGACTTTGTGGCCTTTCCCGGGAAACCGAATGCATTTGGTTTAGTTGGTGGTGAAAATAACGCGGTTGCTGCGGGCAAGCGGCCGCTTTCCAGTATGAGTCCAACGATTGTCTTGAAAGATGGTAAGCCAATTTTAACCGTGGGTGCTGCGGGTGGGCCAAAAATTATTACTGAAGTTTTATGGGCCATTATTAACCATCTTGATTTGGAAATGCCGATCGGGGAAGCAATTGCGGCGCCCCGCTTGCATCACCAATGGGCTCCTAAACAATTATTACTCGAGGCGAGTTTTGATAATGAGCTTGCGGAGCAATTGACTGCGAAGCAACATCAGATCAAGCGCTCTCGATCGATGGGGATCTGTCAGGGAATTACATTTGATGCCAAAACCGGGTTGTTCACCGGGGCATTTGATCCACGCACCACGGGCAGCGCTGCCGGCGAGCAATAATCTCGTCTCATAGGAATTTGCGGTGTGATTGAGGCGGTGGCTCCAACAGAAATTAATTTGGCGCGAGTACGATGAAGTCTATTAGTTTTCTAAGTTGGAATCTGAATCTGATGGAGAACTCGCAGGCAGCTCCGGTGGGTTGGAGAATGGATCAAGCTGAATCACTCATCCGTGAAAGGGTGCTCTCGGTCGATCCGGACTTTGTTTGTTTTCAGGAATTGCCCGGGTTGGTGCCCTATGTTGAAACGCATGAATTAATTCCAGCAAATACTGTAAGCCACTGTGGAAATTTAGCGACACTCGTACGACGGGGGCTCTTGGATCGGGTCGAAAGCAGAGCCATTGGACGGTGCTCGGTTTTATCTGCGATTGAATCTGCGGGGATAAGCATTGCGAATGTTCATTTGCCATCGGGCGGTCATGGAAAAGCGGCGCGATTAGCTGCGATTGAGCGCATTGTTTCCATTTGTCCGACGCCACGCTTATTGGTGATTGGTGATACTAACACCCGAATCGGTGAAACTTCAGCGATTGAAGCGCTCGGTATTCGGGGGGAATTGCCTCCAACTCCAACCTGGGATAGTCGACGTAATCAGTTTCGTGACGACGGAAAAAAATATACGGCCTATTTTACTCGCTATTTCCATGGCGATGGGGTGAGGGTGAAAGACGTTAAGGTCTTCGATCAGTATTGGAATCTAGAAGGAGCCCGTTTTTTTCTGTCAGATCATTTTGCTTTAGCAGGGCGTGCGGAATTGCAATAGCCGTTGTAAAAAGCAGGGATAAAAGAGAGGCTTCTTGTTGAGGATTGCGGAAACACTTGGGAATGAACAGGACCTAGGCAAAAACAGCAATCCTTTCAATAATCAGAGGATTGATTAAATAACTCGTCATTCATTAAGTAATATTTTGGGATACAAGTATGAGCGCAGATGCAAGACTCGAGGAATTAGGATTTGAATTGCCCCCTGCTCCCTCGGCAGTTGGAGTTTATCGGCCAGCGATGATAGTCGGCAATCTGTGTTACACATCAGGCCATCTTCCTGTTCAAATAGATGGATCTCTAATGACTGGGTGTACGGGACGAGATGTTGACCAGCAGGGTGCTTATTTAGCCGCTCGCCAATCTGGATTGACGATGCTGTCCACGTTGCGCACAGAACTTGGCTCACTCGACCGGATTAAGCGAGTTGTAAAATTATTTGGCATGGTTTGTTGTACCGATGACTTCACACAACAGCCTGCGGTTATCAATGGCTGTAGTGAGTTGATGTCTGCTGTATTTGGCGAGGATGCTGGAGTTGGCACTCGCAGCGCTGTCGGAGTCAATGCATTGCCACTTGGGGTGACGGTTGAAATCGAAGGAATCTTTGAACTTTTGGACTAAGCTGTGATCCGATATTTGTCGTTGATCAAAATTCGAATTATCTAAAATATACAATTATGTTTGAACATCAGTATCCAAGTGCGGATGGCGTTTCTGAAAAATTGGCTATTGCGATTCGACATATCGAATTCGCAAGAAATTATAGTCGGTCACTATTAGATGGCCTTGAGGATGAAGATTGGTTTTGGAGTCCAGATCAATTTACGACTCATATTGCCTGGCAAGTTGGCCATCTTGCGATGTCTGAATACGGGCTTACGTTGTTTCGTCAGCGCGGTCGTGATCTGAGCGTGGATCAACAACTTATGACTAGCAAATTTCGAAAGCTATTTATGCGTGGTACTCGGCCAATAGCGGATCGCAGTGCGTACCCCGAGCCGGCTGAGATCCTCGCCGTTCTCGATCGGGTGCACGCGCGAATGCGAATTGAGATAGTTGGATTTGATGGTCCAGAATTAGACGAACCGCTCGAACCTCCACACGCTGCCTATGCCACTCGTTACGGGGCACTTTTATTTGCGGGTGACCACGAGATGATCCATTCCGGTCATATCGGGATGCTTCGCCGTTTGATGGGAAAAGACCCAATTCGATAGCTACGGGCGTTACAATGTCAGCAAAACTGGTTCAAGCAAAATCCCTCACCAAAAAGTTTGGCGACTTTACGGCTTTGGATCGATGTTCAATCGAGATCGGCGAAGGTGAGGTGTTTGGGTTGCTTGGTCCCAATGGGGCTGGCAAATCCACGTTTCTCCGGTTGCTACTTGGGTTTTTGAAGCCCACTTCGGGATCGGCTGAAATCGGAGGTTTGGATTGTCTTCAGCAGAGGGTTGAGGTGCACCGGATGGTCTCTTATCTACCTGGCGACGCGCGGTTATTTCGGATGATGCGTGCACGCAAAATGCTGGGGATTTTTTGCGGATTTCGTGAGGATGCGAGTTTCGAAAAAGCGGTAGAGATCGCTGATCGATTGGAGTTAGATTTGTCTCGTTGGGTGGGCTTGATGTCGACGGGGATGCGTCAGAAATTAGCGCTGGCAATCACGCTTTGCAGTCAGACACCGTTGGTGATTTTGGACGAACCAACTGCCAACCTTGACCCAACCGTGCGCGGGCGTGTGATGGAATTGGTTAATGAAGCGAAGGCATCTGGACGTACCGTGATTTTTTCTTCGCATGTCCTTCCTGAAATTGAGGATACGTGCGATCGGGTCGGTATCTTGCGAGCCGGGCAATTGGTTCATCTTGAGTCAATGAGTCGTTTGAAAAAGCAGCATCGGATTCTTGCAAATCTAAATGGAGATCTTCCTGATCTGCCTGGAGGCTTACGCGAGTCGATCGTGATCAAACAGAACGGTAGTTCCATCCAAATCGAAACCCCCGGAGAGCTATCCGCGGTTTTAAGATGGCTTTCAGATGCTCCCATTTCTGATGTTTACATTCAGCCAGTTGGGCTGCGAGCGGTCTATGATCGTTTTCACCATCAGCCGACGATTGCGTCTCAGAGGGAGGCAGTCGTATGAACCGTCCTCTCGTTAAGAAATATGTTGCTGAAGGCTTGTTGCTGTTCGTTGGCTTAGCACTGGGTGTTTTTGCGTTTTGCTGGTTTCGTGTTTGGGTCGTTGGAGAATTGGATACTGCTCAATTTCGGCAAATCATAGATCTTCTTCCCAAAGACTGGCGGAAATTTGCAACGGTCGACTTTGATTGGTTAGTTTCATATCTGGGGAGAACCTCGTTAACCCTCAACGAGCCGATGTTGATTTCCTTGATTTGTGCATGGGGCTTGGTCAGAGGCTCGGATGTTGTCAGCGGAGAGTTAAGTCGTGGGACAATGGAGTTATTGCTGGCACAACCCGTCAGTAGACGAAGAATATATCTGCAACATGCTGGGCTGACGCTGGCGATGATGTTCCTCTTAATTTTAGTTTGCTGGCTGGGCATGGCATTGGGTATTTGGACAACAAGCGTTGAAGAGACAACCTATCCTTCGATTCAGATTCCCCTCGTCGACTATGCTATTCCACTGAGTTTTTTACCACCGAAGACAACAGTGGTTGCGATGAGTTCCGAAGTAAATCCACTTCTCTTTTTCCCAGGGCTGTTTAATTTGTTTTGCCTTGGTTTTTGTATGAGTGGATTTGCAGCCTTTTGTTCCTCACTCGATCGCTACCGCTGGCGAACGCTTGGAATTGTGGCTGCATTCTATTTTTGCAATGCGGGGATCCGAATGCTCGGAATGGGGTCTGAAAAATATTCGTGGGCAAAGCACTGCGGATTGTTTGGGCTCTATCATCCAGCGGCCGTCATTAAGCAGACCGATGCCAATGCGGCAAATTACTATGCAATTCTGAGATATGATCCAGATGGAACGTTGGCTGGTTTGGCATTTTTACCGAATTGTCTGCTGTTAGTGCTGATCGGGATTTGTTTTTACGGGGTTGGTTTGATGATTTTTCAGAAGCGTGACATTCCCGCGCCGATGTAAATC
>JAALLA010000057.1:0-2446 GCA_011087765.1 Pirellulaceae bacterium | reverse complement strand
GTGATGGCGGTTGTGCCAAAGAGCACGAGAGAGTGCTTGGCGGAGGGAGAGGATTTCTCCGACTTCGGGGTGAAAGAAAGTGCGATCCAGCTCGTCGTCATTCAAATTCTCAATGAGAACGGACCATCTTGCATGAAGTCCATCCATCAATATCAATGACGGCTCAAGCTCAGATTCTCTGGCATCAAATGTTTCTGACCACTTGGTTTCGTTAAACGTTTTGATCAACGGCGAAGCTTCTGTTAGGGCCCATTTAAAGCGGATGTAGGTATTGAGTTGACTATCAGCGAGGTGATGTACAATTTGTCGAACCGACCAATTTCGATAGCGTACCTTTAATTGTTCCGAGCTGAGAGATTCAATGGCACTACGGATTTCCGCCGGGCAGCGCCTCAGTTCTTCAAGCTGAAGCGTAAGCGTTTCGGGAGAGTCTGGCTCGACGTACGCCCCGATCGGGAATTCTGGTGGTTCATTGTTTGTGATCATAGGATTGTTTTGCGTTGTTGATTGGAACTGCAATGGGGCGGCGGATTAAGAATGTTCTAACCGGAGGTAAGTTTTTGCATTTGTATAGCAGATGTTCTCGACCATGGTTCCAATGAACTGGAAATCATTCGGGAGGATTCCCGCTTCCATGTCACTTCCCAGCATGTTGCAGAGGATGCGTCGAAAGTACTCATGTCTCGTAAATGACATGAAGCTTCTTGAATCGGTAAGCATGCCTACAAACCTGGACAAAAGGCCCGTATTGGAAAGTGTGTTGAGCTGCATTTCGATTCCCTCTTTTTGATCAAGATACCACCAGCCTGAGCCAAATTGCATTTTGCCCGGTGCAGAGTCGTTTTGGAAATTACCGAGCATTGTACTAATGAGGTAGTTGTCGGATGGGTTTAGGTTGTAAACGATCGTTTGCGGAAGAGCGTTTTCTTGGTCAAGTTGATTCAGAAAAGCACCGAGTGAGCGTCCTTGAGAGACATCTCCCATAGAGTCACATCCAATGTCACGTCCAATCGAGTTGAAAAGTCGGGTGTTATTGTTTCGCCAGACGCCTGTGTGAAACTGATTCGTCCAGTTTTTTTCTGCGTCCATTCGCGCCAGTTCCAAGAGCATGAAGGTTGAGAAAGATTCATGCTGTTGGGGGGCTGCAGTAATTCCCTTGATTGCAGCATCAAAAATGCTGGACGCAGTTGTTTTGTCACAGAATGCTGAGGGGACGAACTCGCAACCATGGTCGGAAAGGCGTGCGCCCTGGGTATGGAAAAAGTCGTGGCGCTCACGCAAGGCGGACAAGAGTTCGTCCAGTGAATTAATGTCGATGCCCGAAGCGGATTCAAGCTTAGAGATCCAGGGTTTGAATTCGTCGGGGCGGTGTACGAACAAAGCCCAATCGGGGCGAAAGCAAGGATAAACTTTTGTTTCGAAATTAGAGTTGGCAATCTGCTGATGGAATTCTAATGAGTCAGTCGGGTCATCCGTGGTGCACAAAGCAGTTACATTAAATTGCTTAAGTATTCCCTGAGTTCTCAAATCGTCCCGCCCTGCGATCTGTTCATTGCATCGATTCCATATCTCCTCTGCATTCTCTTCACAAAGCAATTCGTCGATTTCAAAAAAACGTTTTAATTCGAGGTGAGTCCAATGGTAGAGAGGGTTTCGAAGTGTGTGCGGAACTGTTTTCGCGTATGCCAGGAATTTGTCTTTGGGAGTTGCCTCTCCCGTGATTAAGTTTTCGGGAATTCCGTTGCCCCGCATCGCTCGCCATTTGTAATGGTCGTGGTTGATCCACATTTCGAAGAGGTTTTCAAATTGTCGATTCTCAGCAATGTCGCGAGGCGAGAGATGGTTGTGATAATCAATTATCGGTTGGTCGCAAGCGTATTCGTGGTAAAGTCGGCGACTCGCTTTGGTAGCCAGCAAAAAGTCTTCGTCGATAAATGTCATTGGAGTGGTTCTCTGGAAAGCAAGTCAATTTTGGGATTCTTGAAAAAATTATCGGGGGCCACTGAGCGTTTCGTTTGGGGGATTTTTGAGGATGATGTTTTCAATGTATTGGCGGCGGTTGGGTGGACGCGGGTGTGTGCTTAAAAACTCAATGGGTTGAGATCCGGTGGCTGATAACTCGAGGATGTCGATCACCTCGATCATATGGATTGGATCATATCCGGCTGTGACCATCAATTTAACGCCCCAGCCATCAGAAGCGAGTTCATCTGCACGACTGTACTGAAGGCTAATAAACCAATCGGCAACATCGGCAGCCACTTGGGTTCCTCTGGTTTGTGAATTTACCCGATTTGTCGCCTGAGTTTCATTGAAAACTTCAAGTCCAGAAAAAATACCCTGGATGAAATTACTCTTTGCAAGACGTTGAGCGGCATGTCGTTCGATTACATGGCCAATTTCGTGACCCAGGACTCCGGCAAGTCGACCGTCAAAATCTTGCTGG
>JAALLA010000314.1:2174-3810 GCA_011087765.1 Pirellulaceae bacterium | reverse complement strand
TGATATTAAACCGTTAGTGAACCGGGTGTTAACTCAGGAAGAGCAAAACGCACTCGAACCTGAAACCGTTTTGACATTGCTTAAAGAAGGTAATCAAAGGTTCATCGCGGGAAACCTGACCGCTCGCGATCACACGGAACAAGTACGTGATGCGGCGATGGGACAATTTCCCAAGGCTGTGATTTTGTCTTGTCTCGATTCGCGTATTCCAGTGGAGGATGTTTTCGATCGCGGGATTGGAGATATCTTTGTCGCAAGAGTGGCCGGTAATTTTGCAAACACGGACATTCTTGGCAGCATGGAATTTGGCTGTAAGGTATCGGGTGCCAAATTGGTATTAGTACTTGGCCACGAAAGTTGCGGCGCGATCGCCGGAGCGATTGACGGTGTCGAACTCGGAAACATCACTCCAATGCTTGCAAATATCAAACCTGCGATGGCGTATTTTGACAATTATTCAGGCGACAAAACAAGCGCTAACAAAGAGTACATGAACATGGTTACCGATCAGAACGTTCGGTGCACAATTGAATATATCCGGAAAAACAGTCCCATTCTGGAAACGATGGAAAAGGAAGGGAAGATTGCGGTTGTCGGTGGCGTTTACGATATGCACACTGGCGAAGTGAGATTTCTAGATTAACACGTCGGGACACGCTACTTTAATGGATATTGTTTTGGTAGCGACTGCTTAGAATTTGGGGCCACAACTGAAGTTGTAGTTTTCGGCTGGCGATTGTTCTAACCAACTTCGAGGGTAGTAATCCCGAAAATCTTGGCGTGGTCTAATTCGGGAGGGTGTCCGAGATACATCCGTTGACACCCGAAAACTTCTGTCATTGAGAAGGATTTGCAAAGATCCATTGCCGCTGGGTTATCGTCTGGTGAGTCGATAAACATCGAATTTCCCTCGCCATGTCTGGCGAGCCCTGTCCATAAGCGGTTTGCAATGTTAGCCTCTTCGGCGATAAGGGGCCCTACTTTCCATCCCGATAGGCAGGGGCGCATAAGTCCGTATCCTCGTAGGCGATCTTTTTCGACGAAACCCAGTCCAATCGCGTTCTCTTGTTCGATCCAATTTCTGAGAAAGGCATGTCGGTTCCCTGGAAAGCAACCTTCGTCTAGATCTTCAACCTCGCTGAAATCGATATTGGCAAGCTCGGTGAGACACGAGTCTAGATCAGGCGTGGAGTCGGTTAAGTTAAATTCAAACCGGCGATGTCTGGTAAACTGCCGGAACCCGCCTCGCTCGTAAAAGGGGACCATCTCATCGACGCCGTCGAGACCGATCGTAGCTTCCGGTGCTAATCTTGACTGCAATTTTTCTTTTCGAGCGACCCAGAGTTTCGAACCAAGTTTTCGGCCGCGAAATTGCTTATCCACGATAAACAGACCCATAAAACCGAACATTGAATTGTGTCGAATGACGGCTCCTCCACCCGCTAATTTGTTTTCGACTTCAACTGCCATAAACCCGTCCGGGTCGAGGTTCCAGAATAGATCGGCATCATTGAGTCCGGGGTTCCAACCCTCAAGTGCAGCCCAGTCGAGCAATTGTCTTTGCTCTGGTTGTGACATCTGACGGATAATCGCATCCATGATTCTACTGGCTCTTCTTTGATCTTCTCATGATCAA
>JAALLA010000314.1:0-2074 GCA_011087765.1 Pirellulaceae bacterium | reverse complement strand
CGTCTGCTTTTGCCGGCTTCGGCTTGTTGCGGGCTCTGCGCCAGTCGGCCTGACGGTCGAGAGCCTCTAGCTCAATCGGCCGGCCTGAATCTCCTTGGTCCGTCATCCACTGTTCGAGTGTGGTGGAGAGTTCCTGTTGTACGTTTGAGAATTCAGGTTGACCGAATAAATTCGTTTGACAATAAGGATCCTTGAGAATGTCGTACAGTTCTTCGGGCGGTCGTTTCAAAAAACGGTCGGCGCGTTCCCGAGTGCCAACGTCGACATCCCGGGTGTTGTCAAAGAGTGTTCTTGAGACAGGAATGCTGAATTCATTTTCTGGAAATAAATTCCGAATGTAACGGTAGCGATCGCCAACGACCGTACGGACTCCGTAGGGCGCACGGCATCCATTAACACCAATGGTCGTTTGCATGCTGAATGCATATTGCTTGTGCGTTTGCGTCTTTCCCTGGAGCAGATTGAAGAACGACCTTCCGTCGAGCCCCGGAGGCGTCTCGATACCGGTCACATCAAGCAGCGTAGGTACCACGTCGGTGTATTCAACAATCGCGTCTGTCTTGGAACCCGCGGCAACGACTCCCGGCCAGGAAACCACCAGACCACTGGCAACCCCGATTTCATAACAAGTCCATTTTCCAAACGGAAAGCCACTGCCTTGTTCGGTAGCCACCATTACGAGTGTCTTTTTTCTTAAATCCAGTTGGTCTAGCATCGCTAGGATTTCGCCGACTTGTCCGTCGAAATAAGTAATTTCAGCAAGATACTTAGCGTACTCTTTTCGATGGTAATCGAATTGTTGAGGTGTCAGGGGCGCGTCGGCGTAGGGCGTTGGGTCCCCTTTGGTGTAGGGGCCGTGGGGCTCGTTGGAGCAGAGGAAGAGGCAGAACGGATCGCCAGCTTTTGTTGATTGTTCCAGTAAATTAAATACCTGGGGATATCGCCAGCCGTTGACCCGAGGGACGTCTCGATCTGCAGGCTCCGCAAACTCCTTAAAGTATTCAAACGGAGAACCGGGGGGGGGGGCAATGTGTGTTTTACCGTCAAGAACGACTCGGTATTTAGGGTCGGCAAGGAAATGAGGAATACTCTTTATATTCTCATAGGCCTGCGCATGATTGGGATAGGCGCCACTTTTGACCGGGTAAAGACCGGTGTAAAGGGCATGTCGGGTCGGGGAACACATGGGCGCTGCCTGGTAGCACCGGTTGAACGTCATCCCGGTTTTCGCGAGGGAGTTCAAATGAGGCGTTTTAGCCGGGCCACCATAGAGCTCTAAGTCGAGATAACTGCAGTCATCCGCAAGAATGAAAATGATATTGGGATTTTCATCTGCGCGCGCAACGGAATTCAGTGCAACGGAATTCAGTAAAAGGCAAGTCACACAATAGAGGATCAGAGTTTTCATTGGCTTAAATCAAATCACTGTGAGTGGGCAATAATTTTTCAGCTAACGTTCAAATACGATAGTTCGAACCGCTTTGGCTGGAAGGGGGCTTCGAAGTTTAACAATGGCGCAGTTTAAATTTTTGTCGGTTTGCCATGCGCCGGTGAAATTAAAATCTACGGGTTGGTTGATCGCAATTTGTTGGCTTTGATCGGTATCGTTGATCATGACCATCACAAGTTGAGAGCGATCGGGGCTTTCAAATGTAGAAACCTGCAGGTTGGAGGGTGATTCGAATTGAATGCGGCGATATCCAGGTTTTACAAAAGCTGAATATTGTCGGAAGGCGTAATAAGTTTTCGTAGTTTCGAGAAAAGGCTGAAAGCCATCTACATTTTTTTCCTGAACCAGCACGAGCCCTTCATCGCGATGTTTTTGGCGTGTATTGGGATTGGTGACCGCGTCCGGCGCGAGACTGTAAACGAGTCCCCACCACAGGAACGCATTCGCTTCGGCGTCCACGAGTGTTAAATGAATATAACGCGCCGCTTTGATGGCTTTGTCATGTTCGGTGAGTGTTGGTGTCCAGCCGTAAGTGTGCCAGGCATCTCCATTCCACTGAGCACCCGTGGTCTCAGTCATCCACAACCGCTTGCCGGGCAAATATTGCGACTTCAACGAATTGAG
>JAALLA010000313.1 GCA_011087765.1 Pirellulaceae bacterium | reverse complement strand
GCCTTGTAGAATTCCTGAGTCAATCCGGATACACCGTCCGTATTTTTTTTCTGTGCGCCACCGACAAATTCAATTATGCCAAGCTGGAAATCACAGAAAAAGACCAGCAAGCGATTAGCTCCCAAAAACTTGACATTGAGTTTAAACACTCGAGTCATCCACCTCGCCAACTAACTAAGAAAATTCTGTGGTACCTAAAAGCGATAAAGCATCGTTTTGAAAAACATCAATCGTCACCTGCACAGGCTACTAATAAAAACACAACCACTCTCGATGATTATCGATGGCCCTGGGCGATCAATGCCTTTCAGGATTCAATTCGTGCCTTCTCACCAGATTCGATTATCATCGAATACGTCAAACTCAGCTATCTTTTAGAAGCCTTAACTGCGCGGCAACGAAAAAATATCCATTGCCTTCTCGACACCCACGACATCCTCCACCTTCGCAACAGGCAATTCCAAGAGCGGGGACTGGTTCACTGGCTCAACATTAGCTCGGAAGAAGAAACCGAGGCAATCCAACGATTCGACACAGTAATTGCGATACAAGAAGAAGAAGCAAAGCTCTTTCGAAATCTAGCCCCTGCGCAGAACGTCTTGGTTTGCGGTCATTCTCCCCCGCAACTCTCCCCGCAGAAAAAACCAAGAGCGACCGAAAAAGTTCTCACCGTGGGATACCTCGCTTCGGCCAACGAATCGAACCTCTTATCATTGAATAATTTCATCAGCCAGTCATGGAAAACAATCTCTGAACGATGCAATATTCGCCTGGTCATTGCCGGCCTGATTTGTGAAGCAATTTCTGCCACCTCTCCCAATCGCCTGCGGGAACATAACAACATCACCAGCATTGGCTGCGTCGGTGAATTGGCAGAGTTTTACCATCAAATTGATGTCGTCATTAATCCAGTAGAATTTGGGACTGGTCTTAAAATCAAAAACTGCGAGGCGATCTTTTTCGGAAAGCCGCTGGTCACAACAAGCATGGGAATCGACGGCCTTGCGGTTGAATCGGGTGGATCTTTAATGGTTTGCAACGCATCCGAAGAATGGATCGACTGCCTTGTGCAAATCGCCCAAAACCCGTCCAGACGACACTCTCTCCAAGCCGCTGCCGCAAAACTGTCCCAAACGGGATTTTCGGACCAAGAAGTTTATTCCGAGCTAGACAACGCGTTGCGCAATAAAAAATAGGGGTCTCCCCCGCTGGAGTCGACGACCTGCACCCTCGCGGGGTTGGAATTTCAATCAAATTCCTATCCTTATGGGAACAGTCCTACTTAATGTGCGTCATAATAGATCATGAGCGAATCACCGTTATTTCCGAGCCCACGCATGAACCGCAAATCCGGCTTCACATTAGTCGAATTATTAGTCGTCATCGCAATCATCGGCACACTCATTGGAATGCTGTTACCCGCGGTCCAAATGGTACGCGAAGCAGCACGGCGAACTGCCTGTCAAAACAATCTTCACCAAATTGCTTTGGCAATTCACAACTACGAATCTGCCAAACAACTTTATCCTCCCTCGCGGGCAGCGGATGAATTTTTAACCTGGCCGGTTTATCTCATGCCGTTCCTCGAAATGAACAACCTTTACGACCAATTCAAGATTCAGGAAAAATACCAAGTTCAAGACCCGGCAGTTGTTCAAAACACCATGCCGGTCATGCTGTGTCCAGCCCGGCCCAGAAGAAGCAATCTCAGCATTAGTGAATCCAAGGGGCCCATCGGAGCGATCGGCGATTACGCTGGAAACGCCGGGACTCCTCGGTTTTTCCCCTTCGATGTTTGGGCAAAATTCCAAGACCCCGTCGATGGTGTTTTTAACTCGGGACTGGCAAGTCAAAACCCGGTGGTCAATGGAAAACTACAAGGAACCGAACGGGGACGATATGGACACGCTGAAATTACCGATGGGCTGTCTAATACTATTTTCATTGGTGAAAAATACGTCAGCACCTACGGTGAATTAAAATCACAAGGCTGGGGTGACGGTTCGATCTACAATGGCGACGAACCCGAGACTTTTATGCGCATCGGAGGATTCGCGATGGGATTAGCAACGAGCCGCACACTCGTTTTGTCACCCGGCGAATATCCTATCTTTGGTAGCGGTCATGTCGGAGTCGTTAACTTTGCGTTTGGCGACGGCAGTATTCACTCGCTTCCCATCAACACCGACGAGGAATCTCTTTTTCGACTCTGCTCTCGCAAGGACGGCCTCTCTGTAGACCTCGATTAAGCCGGTCGAACTCCATAAATTTTATTTCTTAACCGATTCTAGACAATCATGAATGAACCCTCGGTATATTTTGTAGGCGAACCCACCGAGGTCTCCCACCATGCCGCCCCGTTCAGGGAACGGCTAAACGTCAAAATCGCCTCTCCGGCTACTGTCGTTCAACAAGCCAATTCCGGCGATCTCGCAATCTTTTACTCAGAGCACTTTGACCGATTTCGAGACTGCTGCACTGAATTAAAACGAAACAACGTGGCGACCCTGTATTTAATCGATGGTATTCTGGAATGGCGAAATGCATGGGACAATTTGCCCGACGAAGTGGCCTGCCCTTACACCATGCGCCCCATCCTCGCCCATAAGGCAGCATGCATTGGCGCTTCACAGGCACATGTCCTCAACCAGTGGAGCAATTCAGGAAAAACAGAAGTCGTCGGGATCCCGCGATTAGATGCTATACCAGCCCAGCCCCACCCTCCCCGTAACGATCGAGAATTTCGTGTTCTGGTCATGACCGCCAAAACTCCCGGATTCACTCCGACCCAAATCGACACCGTCGAAGAGAGCCTTCAAGACCTGAAGCAATGGACCAACGATAATGCCCAGCTAAATTTGACCAACCCACTCCCTTCAACTGACTCTCTTAAGATTAAAGTCGTTTGGAGATTGACTGGAGGCTTGGCGGACAAACTCGGTGTCACCAATGAATTAAACGATCTCACTGGTCAGGAATTGAACCAAACTCTAGCTCAAGTTGATGCGGTTATCACCACTGCCTCCACGGCCATGCTCGAGGCCATGCGACTGGGAATTCCCACGGCGTTATTGGATTACCACAACTGTCCGCGCTACGTGAATGCTGGCTGGACAATCTCAGCGGCCCGTCAAATCCCAACGGTCGTCACGCAACTCGCTCAGCCAACACCCGAGCACCTTTTCTACCAACAGACTCAACTTTGCGACGCTTTGCAAAATTCAGCAAATGCAACTGACCGGCTCGTCGACCTCGTGGAACAAATGCTCGCCATCGCCAGTAAGCAATTAGCGGTGGAACCGAAGCTCAATGAAAATTCACTTGCCTTTCCTGACGCAATTTTAGAGCCAGCCGAAACGGCATCTCCCCTGTTCTCCCATCGACAGCTCTATCCTGATACCGCTGAATTCAAACAAACACAGCCAGTCGAAACCCAGGCACAACTTGCTCATTCGCGAAGAGAAATTGCTCACCTTCTATCGGAGCAAGCCCAACTCCGCGCCGAGTTAGATGAAGCGCATCAAATTTTCGAACAAATCGAAAAACACCCGATCGCTGGCCCGATTGTGCGCGTTCGGCAGAAGATGCTTGGTTTAATGGAAAAAATGGGCAAACGCAAAAACAAACTGGATGGAACTTGCCCGATTATCGAACCCGAACCACTAAATTCAAATGCAGATTTCACAACGAATAACACAAATTAGACTATTTCGTGCAATAATAGACTGCTGAAAACCAGCAACACTCTTCCGTTTGTCACAGCATAGCCTGAAAAAAAAGTTGAAATTGACTCGTTGAATGATCCAAGAACTCCTTCAATCTGAAA
>JAALLA010000056.1 GCA_011087765.1 Pirellulaceae bacterium | reverse complement strand
CCCCCCCCCCCCCCCCCCCCCCCCCCGCCCCCCCCCCCCCCCCCCTCCGCGCCCCTCTGGAGTCGATCGGCCGCGACAGAAAGAGATCGTCGAGGCCGTGGAGCGGCTAAATCGCATTGCGATGGTTGAAGATTACGACCCGGAAATTGAGACCAAAATCTCACAGTACGAATTGGCATTCAAAATGCAAATGTCGGTTCCCGAGTTGGCAGATATTTCGGATGAGCCTCAGAGTATCTTAGACCTTTACGGTACGCAGGGGGCGGACGGCAGTTTCGCGGCTAATTGTTTACTGGCGCGAAGGCTGGCGGAGCGAGGAGTTCGGTTCATTCAGCTGTACCATCGTGGTTGGGACCATCACGGTGGGATCAAGGACGGTATTAAAGTAACCTCAAAATTGGTGGATCAAGGATCGGCGGCGCTGGTGAAAGACCTTAAGCAGCGCGGAATGCTGGATGATACGTTAATTATCTGGGGAGGCGAATTTGGCCGAACCCCGATGGCTCAGGGGAATGGACGCGATCACCACATCAAAGGCTTTTCCTGCTGGATGGCAGGTGGGGGTATCAAACCGGGAATTACTTATGGCTCTACGGATGAGCTTGGTTATGCAGCGGAAGAGAATCCATTCCACGTTCATGATTTACATGCCACGATGTTGCATCAGTTTGGTTTGGATCACACGCGGCTGACGTATCGTTACCGAGGACGGGACTTTAGGCTCACGGACGTTGCCGGAAATGTGGTTCGGGACATTCTGGCCTAAATCCAGCCCAGTGACTCCGATTCAGGATCCCGCAGGTTGGATTCCGCAGTTTGGATTCCGGTAATTCCCGACAAAGTTCTTAATGGGAGCTATTTGCCCGTTTCTTCCCACCAGCCCTGAGGTGGCTTGAAGTCGAGCTTTAAGAATTGGGAATGCTGGCGTTCAAGAGACGGTTTTTGTCTGTCTCGAATGTTGATTTTTTCTTTGTTTTGTTTCTCGAGGTCGAAATTTGGATTTGGCGTAGGTTGCCGTGCATCCATTTCGGCGATCCAGCTTTTTAATTCCCGCGTTAGGCTTTCCTGGATTTGCGGGTGCTGTTCAATGACGTTATGGGTTTCTGAAATATCGCCTTCGATATCGTACAGTTCGTAACGCTGGTCTTCCAGATAATGAATTAATTTCCATTTGCCACGCGTAATGATTGAGGAAGGCTCGCCACCCTGATTCCCGTAGTGAGGGTAATGCCAAAACAGTGGTCGTGCTGGGAGCGTTTGCCCCTTTAGTAGCGGAACTAAACTAAGGCCATCAAGATGTTGGTTGGGGCGGAGGGGGAGTCCAGCCAGCTCTAAAAGAGTTGGATACAAGTCGGTGCCGATGACTGGTGTGTCGCATTGTTGGCCCGCGGTAGCCGACCCCGGCCATTTGATATAAAACGGTTCGCGTATGCCGCCTTCCCACTGGCGTCCCTTGCCGCCACGGAGAGGTAGGTTGGATGTCGCTTTTCCGTCACCCGCGGAAACTCCTCCGTTGTCTGATGTGAAAACTACGATCGTGTTATCAGATAGCTTTAGGCGGTCAAGTGTCGAGAGAACCATTCCGACGGCGTCGTCCATTGATTCAACCATCCCTGCATAGAGAGGATTATCTTGGACTTGCCTTACTGGAGTCGTTCGGTCAATTAGGAAACGAGAATCCGGAGCTAAGTTTTGCTGGGAAGCTTTGTCGCGGTATTTTTTCCAAAGTTGTTCAGTTGTTTGAATAGGCCCATGAACTGAATAAAAGGAGAGGTAGGCAAGAAACGGTTCGTCTTTATGTCGTTCGATAAATTTCACCGTTTCCCGTCCTAATCGAAGGGGGAGCAGTTCGCCTTTGGGGCCGCTTTCCATCTCTGGATTACTGTACGGGGAAAAATATCCTCCCGGCGGTGAACCGCGGTGGTGACCTCCAATATTAAATTCAAACCCATGGTCAGTCGGCAGGGATCCCTCGCCGCCAAGATGCCATTTGCCGGCAAAAAAGGTTCGGTATCCCGCAGCTTGAAAAGCCTCGGCGAGCGTTTCATCGTCTGCCGGTAACTGGTGGTTGTATGTCGCTGGAAGTAGTTTCGTATTCCGTTTCCATTGCGTACCTTCCGCCGCACCGATCCAGTCAGTAATATCTAGACGCGCAGGGTACTTTCCGGTCATAAGACTCGCCCGCGATGGACTGCATACCTGACAGGTTGCGTAGCCCCGGGTGAACTTCATGCCCTCATTAGCGATTCGGTCAATGTGAGGACTCTCGTAAAAAGTACTTC
Source organism: Pirellulaceae bacterium (assembly GCA_011087765.1). Lineage (GTDB taxonomy): Bacteria > Planctomycetota > Planctomycetia > Pirellulales > Pirellulaceae > Mariniblastus. The sequence goes on along the minus strand of JAALLA010000056.1, from coordinate 20,603 downwards.
CCTCATTGCTTAAATCTCGCCAGCCGAGATCGTCTGCGAGAATAAAAACGACATTCGGTGGATTGTCTTCAGCTCCATCGTAGTATCCTTTTAGCGGTTCGATTTCAAATGCAAAGGCCAGCAGTATAATCGCGGCAATCTGCGATGTGTTTCGGAAGTTCATTGTGAGAAGCCTGAGTTCGAAGATAAAACGGGTGACCGAAAGTTCGTGTCCTTCAAGAGCCAAGCGGCGTTGGTCACGCAAAATATTTATAAACGCTGAAGCATTGAAATTCCATTAACTTAGTTAGCCATCCCAGACTAAAATAGATTTACAGCCACGAAGTATTTGTGGCGGCCGCCGGCAACTAGTAATCGTCGATGGAAGGGCCATCTTTGTTGTCTTGGATGATGGCCGAGGTGCTCTTTGGTGGTAAGGTAGAACTGCCTGCAAAAAAAAAGCTCATCGGTGAGCGATGAGCTTTGTATCTTTCAGTTGTCTTGCCAGCTACACGTCGACTTCATCTTTCGATGGGCTCACAACACGACCCATGTAATACCCACATGTGGGGCAAACGACGTGAGTCGGTGTCGTTGTGCTGCATTTGGGGCACAATGTAAGCGGGCGAGGTTTGATTCCATCGTTCGCTCGGCGTTTGCCGGAACGGGAATTCGAATGTTTTCTCTTTGGAACAGCCATGATCTCTACCTGACGGAGGGTCTTGTGTGCGACTTTGATTCGAAATTTTAGCGACCGATTTATTATCGCTCAACGCCTGATTTCGGTTTTGTGGATGAAAAACCCCGCTTTTTCTCCGGCGAGGCAGTTTCAAGCAGAACCAGTTTCTGCTTGAAAGATACTAGGTTGGTATCGTTAGAACACGGTTTTTACCGTGTAAAACAGGTTCCAACCCTGTGTCCACCTCAATAAATCGACTAACCAAGGCTTTTAATCCAAATTACGTTGTCATTTTTAGCGGAATAAAGCGGCGTTTTCGAAATATCTCGTCTTAAAAAAAATTCCCCGTTGCGATAGCCAACTTTGAGTCGGTGGCGTGGGTGCTAGCTTGGTTTGTGGGTGAGCGTGCTTTCTTGGGTGCCGGAGCCTCGCTACGAAACTGCTGGAAAACCGCGGGAACCGCCCATTTGAATGTTTCGCGGCAAGGGAAATGGTGGCCAGGGATGTGGGAACGAATAGTTTGGTAAACTTTGTGGATTATCGCAAGTTTGCGGGGTGTGACGACGATAAGTACTTTTGTTGGTTCCGAGATGATTCAACTGCGCTTTTTGTGCGGCGGATCATCAAAGGACAGAACCGGGGGGTTCGATGGCAGACCGAAGTAGTTTGCCAAAAGCGTATTCGTGGCTTGCTGCGAGCCACGAAGCGTTTTTTTTCGAACAAACATCAGGATCGTTCCGATGAGTTTCAGCCCCTCGAAAATCTTATTCTGCTCGCTTTTGGTTGCGATTGTTGTCTCAGGATGCACGCCAACCAAGCCCATCTATTTCAATGATGTAGGTGATCTTTCGCATTACGTTGAGCAGGCAACGTCAGTTGAGTATCCCGACGTAGCGGTTTCAACGCTCGATGAGGTGACTCAGGCTCACCGGCCGATCACGGTGATGGATCCCGATTTCGATTCCTACGAAGATATTTCTCTTGAAGACGCTGTCGCTTATTCGCTGGCCAATTCTAAAGTTGTTAGGGGTTATGGTACGCCGGCATTGCAATCGACACGAGTCTTGCCTGGTCAGGATAGCTTGGCGGTAAACCCGGGAGTCGCAGCCACGTCCTATGATATTGCGATTCGAGAAACAGAACCTGGTTTCATTGGCCAGCCTGGGCAAATTGGTAATCCATCGAGCCTCTCGACTAACGGTGGTTTGGATGTCAATCAGGGTGTTGAGGCGGCACTCGCCGATTTTGATGCACAGCTAACCAGTAGTATCAATTACGCTAAATCAGATATCCCTAGAAATAGTATTCCCTCGAGTCCTCTGAATAGTCCAATTTTCCAGCAAGATCAGGTTTCATGGCAATCTGAAATCGGCAAAAAGACGGCTGGCGGAACACAAGTATTTTTCCGCAACGTCAATCAATATACCGCGAATAATAACCCTCTACTGGCAACGGGCGGCCTACAGGTTCTCGACAGTTTCTATCAGACCAGCTTTGAAGCAGAGATTCGTCAGCCATTGCTTCGTGGGCGAGGTGCATTCATCAATCGAATGCCGATCGTGATTTCTCGGATCGGGACTGATCAACAGATTGCCAATATCGAGTCAACGCTCCAAAACAAAGTCACTAATATCGAAATTCGTTATTGGGAGCTTTATTGTGCCTATCGGCGATTCGAAGCTGCGAAGACTGGTCGCAAGGCCGCCTTAGAGACTTGGCGGATCGTTAAAGATCAATTTGACGAAGGCTCCGAAGTTAATATTCAGCAGGTGGCCCAGGCGAGCGGGCAGTACCACTTGTTTGATTCTCAGGTCATTGACAGTTTTAACAATCTTCTCAATGTCGAAGGTCAGCTAAGATATTTACTTGGCTGGGCTTCGACTGACGGTCGCTTTTTACGCCCCACAGATGAACCCGTGATGGCTCCGATCGAGTTCGATTGGGAATCTTCACTGGCCGAGGCGTTGACCTATCGACCAGAACTACGTCAAGAAAGATGGGAAGTAAAGAAGAAGGAACTTGCATTAGCCTACTCTAAGAACAGTTTGCTGCCTGAGCTAAATGTATCGATGGTTTATCGGTGGTTAGGTTTGGGAAATCAATTTGGTGTTAACTCAAATAATAGCCAGCCTTTCCCGAGTGCTGACAGCGGAGCACTGAACGAGCTCTACGGTGGTAATTTTCAGGAGGTGCAATTTGGAGGAACCTTTGCGATGCCAGTTGGTTATCGCAGAGAGCTGGCCAATGTTCGCAACGCACAGCTAAAATTGGCACGAGAGATCGCCCGTGTCGAAGACATGGAATTGGATGTTACAAAAGAGCTGAGCGAGGCGATGCGAGCTCTGGCGGCGAATCAAATGGTCATGCAGGCGTCCTTCAATCAGTGGAAAGATACCACGGTAGAAGAGGCTCACTTTATTCGGCTGCAAGATGCGGGTGTGGAAACACTCGACGTTGCTTTGGAAGCTCAACGCCGACGAGCTCAGGCTGAAGACACTTTCTACACTGCACTTTGTGAGTACAACAAAGTAATTGCTCTGATTCATCGTCGCAAAGGAACTATTCTCGCCTACAGCGGGATTAGCTTTAGCGAAGGCCCATGGCCAGGCAAGGCTTACAGCGACGCCGACGAGCATGCTCGAAGACGCGGAGCAAGTCGCGAAATTGACTATGGATGGACACGACCTCAGGTCATCAGCCGGGGAGAAGATTGGCCAACAGGGGATAACGTTGGAGGAGCTCCGCGGGTTGGAACCGACAATCAAAGTGGCGCAGCAGACGGAATGCAAGGCACCGCTGGAGTGAGGTCGCTCAATGAACCAGCATTCGATGAAGTAAATTTTGACGAAGTGAATTTTGAGAGTGAGTTCCCCTTGTTTGAGCAATCTGAGCCACGTTACCGAATTCCTGATCAGGGGTCCAATTCGGGACTTAAGCAGAACAGGCAAGTGTCTGAAGTGTCGCCGGTAAAGGAAGCGGTGGGCGGGACTCAAGTCGTAAAACAGGTGGGTTATCAAGAGGAGATTCCAATTGTCCAAGCGGACAATTGGAGAAAAGAGTTGGGAGCGATTGGAATGAAGAGGCTTCGGTCGGGCAATTCAGGTGCAAGTCAGCCATCGGTTGACACTACACCTCGCCCTTCCAAACGGTTGGTGAAGCCGGCTTCGATCCCGTTGAGGCTAAATGCATCAACGGAATCGGCAGCAAATAGCAACCGGTTGAATTGGGAGAAGTTTGGCTTGGATCGCCCGGAGACGACGTCTCAGCGGTCGACGGCCAAGATCAAGTTAAATTGAATTGTTGAACTGATCCGGGTTTTGAGTTTCGTTAAAATTTTTGATTTTACTCAATTGAAAATTGAATATCCGCCAGATAGATACAGAGTCATTTTATGAAACGCTCAATTTTGATAATCTTTGTGACCACATTGAGTGTGGGTAGCCTTGGCTGCAGTATGTGTTGCGGGCCATTCGATTACGATTATCCCGTCTATGGTGGGAAATTTGAGCGAGTTGATTCGAGCTATGGTCGAGTCGGTTCAATTTTTTCCGATCCAAATGCACCTGACAAAGGCCTCAGTCCGGATTCGAATCTCGAACCACAGCCAAGTAATAGCAAAGGTCGTCGCTTCGAAGAGTTGCCCCCGCCAAAAGAAGTGATTGATTCATTTCGGGAAAAACAAACAAGTGCAGAGATGAGCGATCTGGATGTCGATGAGTTCTGGGTTTCTGAGCCTTTGCGAATCGAAAAGTGATTCGCTAAACTGCGCGACTGTGAGCGGCGGAGTGTATTTTGGGGCCTTGCGCTATTCCCGAAGCAAGACGGTCGCCATGCCGAGAAAAGGTTGATAAATAATCGTTGCCCGGGGAATCGCGACGTTGGGATTCTAGGCCTGAACATTCTCTTGACTCCTTGTTGGTTTCTTTTCCCAAGGAGTAATGCCATCGCAGAATAATGAGATGGCTTCTAAATGATACGCTGCTAACTGTGTCACCTGATTCTCTGTCATGGCGCGTTGAGAGCAAGCTTTCCGTATTTCACTAGATTGAATGAATTTGTTGTAACTCTCGCATTGAGAGCTTAGGATGTCGGATGCCATCGAAGGTGCCCGATTGAAATTCCAAAAGAGCTTGAGGAATAAATGTTTGGACGTAAATATTGTGTGTTAGTGCTGGTTGCCACAGCGGCGTTATTGGGTAGCGATGTTTCTTTCAGTGCGTCATGCGTGCAAGTTTCCGAGCAAATAAAATCGAAGCCCAACATTCTTTTTATAGCAATCGACGATCAAAATGATTGGATTGGCTGTTTGGAAGGGCATCCTCAAGTAAAAACTCCAAATATCGACCGATTGGCGCAGCAGGGAACTTTGTTTTCCAATGCACATTGCCAGTCCCCTCTCTGTAATCCGTCTCGAACGAGTTTGATGACGGGGCTTCGTCCGTCTTCGACAGGAATCTATGGCCTGGCACCCTGGATCAAGAGTTTGCCCGAATTTAAAGATTGTGAAACGCTGCCACAGTATTTTTCAAATCGGGGATATACGACCTACACGACTGGAAAAATTTATCACGGAAGAAATGGAAGAAAAAAGACGGACACTGAATTTGATGTTATTGGTACTGCGTCTAGTGTAGGTGCACGACCGAAGGCCAAGCTGGTAGATACTCCCTCTGGTCATGGCCTGGTCGACTGGGGTGTGTTCCCGCATGAAGACGAGGACAAAGGAGATTGGAAGGTAGCGGACTGGGCTATTAAGACACTTGAGGGGCCGCTGTCGGAGAGCAAGGACGATCCATTCTTTTTGTCAGTCGGGTTTTTTCTCCCGCATGTGCCCTGTTATGCAACTCAAAAGTGGTTCGACCTGTATCCAGAGAATGAGTTAGTTTTACCTCCAATTCAATTAGGGGATCGTCAGGATACCCCCAATTTTTCATGGTATCTCCACTGGAAATTACCAGAGCCTAGATTGAAATTTTTAACGGAGTCCAATCAACTTGCGAATATTACCCGCTCTTATCTGGCGAGCACAAGTTTTGTCGATAGTCAGGTTGGGCGTGTTTTAACTGCCTTGGAAAAGAGTGGGCGAGCTGAAAATACAATTGTGGTTTTGTGGTCGGATCACGGATTCCATCTCGGTGAAAAAGAGATTACCGGTAAAAATACTTTGTGGGAGGAGTCGACGAGAGTTCCTTTGATTTTTGCCGGGCCGGGGGTTACCAAAGGGGCGAACTGTCGAGAACCAGTGGAGTTGCTGGATATCTACCCTACCCTGTTGGAACTTTGTAAGTTTCCTGCGAAGCGAACGCTCGAAGGGCATAGCCTTGCTCCGCAACTTGTCGATTCGAATCAGAAGCGAGACTTTCCAGCGATCACCACCCACAACCACGATAACCATTCGGTAAGATCCGTGCGTTACCGCTTCATTCAATATGCTGATGGTTCAGAAGAGTTTTATGATCTTCAATCCGACCCAAATGAATGGGTCAACTTAGCGAGTCGCAGCGAGTTGAATTCTTTGATTGAGAGTCATCGAAAATTCCTCCCAGATGAGAATCGCCGTCCCGCTCCCGGTAGTGCAAAACGGATTCTCGAACGAATCAATGGTAAAATCATTTGGGAAGGTGAGGAAATAAAGCCGGGAGCTGCGGTTCCTGAGCTTTAAGGGGTTGTCGGTGCCTCAGAGTATTTCACTCGTTGATCAGCAGGTTGACGATTCGGCAGGCGTGGCCTTTGCTGCGAGGGTCTTTCGTAGGAGCAACGCGGACGACCAATTGATGTGTGCCGGTCGGCAGTTCACTTTCTAGAACGTGCACCCAGGGGATGTGAAGACCACCGCTCCATCGAGTGAATAGATTCAGCGGTTTGAATTCCGAGTTGTCGATTGAGTATTCGACGGTGCCTGCATCGGGACCCGCGGCAACAAATAGCCCGACGGCGCGACCCTGGAAGTCCAGAGAAAATTGATCGCCCGGTTGGGTGCCGACCAGCATGGGGACATTGTGGAATCCGGCTCTTACCCCGCCGCCGAGATTGTTGGCGCGGGGGTCACAGGAATCTTCGATTTTGAATCCATCCATTTCCTTTGCTTCCTTTAGGCTGACCATTTTGCCCTGATCGTAGCTGTACTGATTGAGGGGCTCAGGAAGAGAGTGAGGGGTCGGCTGATGGTCGGCGGGTTGCGGTTCAGCCCACGCCTTGTTCAATAGTCGCCGAATCGAAGATGCATAAACGGTGTGTCCAAACTTAGAGGGATGGCAGTTTTTGAAATCGTTTTTCCAGTCAAATTGCTGGCCGTTCATGCGCTCTGTAATTTCACGAGCTAAATGGAGCGATGGAATGTTGTAATGTTGGGCGACTTGTTCGTGTTGTTGAATTACTTGAGGAATAACGCCGCGACGATAATCCGCTACATGCGCGGGATCCACGAAATGCATCATCACGATATCGATGTTAGGGTTTTGAGTTCTGGCGTGACGGACAATTCCCTCCATTCCACGGGTCATCTCAATTGGCTTTCTTGAGTTATGCAAGTCGTTTACGGCGGCCTCTTCGAATAGCAAATCGACGTCACCCTTAGCGAACACGTCTCGAAGCAAGCGGAACGAACCCGGGACGGACCCCGTCGAGGAAATTCCTGCATCGATGAATTCAAACTTTGTCTCGGGAAATTTTTGTTGCAGATATTTACAAATCAGATCGCGCCAACCATTCATCGTGGTGATGGAGCCACCGAGGAAAACGACGCGGCCTGTTTTTTGACTTTCAAATTTTTCGCGGCAATTGTTGAGTGATCCGCGAATTTCAAAATAGTCCTTATTCTTTGGTAGCGTCGTTCCAAATCGCTCCATGAAATCTGCGGCTCGAATCGGATCGGGATGGTTGAAATGGTGTCCCCCCGAATTTTCCGTGCCCTCTTCGACTTTAATAATCTCGATTGTCCCGCCCAATTTTCGATACCTTTCTGCCAGCACTAAGGTGTTTTCACTTGGCGGAACGATGACGTCATTCATTGAGACAATGTGTAAAATCGGGATGTCGTTTTTGGCCACGGGGGCAAGGATGTCGATTGGGTTTCGTTTAAAGTCTTTGGCGGTTTCTTCTGTGAGTCCGTATTCTGTCAAACAGGTTTGCCAGGTTGGGGCGTGCCCCCGGCCAATTCCTTTACCGCCCGGCCAGCTTGCAATATCACCAACCGGTGTGTCGCAGTAAATGCAGGCGGTGCGTTCAGGCCAACGAGAGGCAAATTGATAAACGAAAAGACCTCCTCGGCTGACACCTTCGAGTACGCATTTTTTAGCTAACCCGTTGGTCGTTAAGTGTTGATAAAAATTGTTCCAAACTTCCATCGCTTTGGGGCTGCCCAGCAAGCCGTTGGTGTTGACATAAGCGATATGAAAGCCGCGAGTGAGAAGAATTAAGTCAGCTTCGGCATGAAACCCTGGGAACCTGGCTCGCCAGACCCAGGGGTTTCCCGGAGCTGGCGTTTTAGGAGAGACGACATAGGCATCTCGGTTTTCGAACTTAAAATCGGTCTTATTGAATCCATTCCACTCGCTGACTTTGCCTTCCCAGACGGGAGCAACAAGGCGTTTTTCTTCGGTTTGTGCGGAGCAGGAGGAGTGTGTCGTCAGCCCCAAAAACAGAACAACGGAAACCGCGATCGTAATGCGTTTGATAAAATTCGATTTCATATTTACCGACTCGATTTGTTTTATTTAGCGAGGTAAGTTGTGGTTTGGGGGGCGACGCCGTTATTTTAGTTGAATGAAATGGTGCCGTGCAATGGAAGCAGTTCTTGCGATTCTTTTCCGTAGAACTTAATCGTCAAGAATCTTTTTTGCTTTTTGAAGGAATTCAATTTCTTGTTTGAGGCCGTGCCTCTGAGAAAAGCTGATTAAATTGTCGATTCGTTTGACCGGATCTGCTTGAGTCGCAAAGATGATTTTTGCGTGGCATTCCGGGCACAGATGGACCGGTTGGCTGTCGGATTCCTGGAGGCTGTTGCTGCCCTGCATATTGCAGGCGTATCGGGTGCAATGTTTGATTGAAAACATGTGCCCCGTCTCGTGTGTGGCTAGTTTGCAGGTGCGTTCAAGGCAGCGACGGAATGACTCGGCGTCGTTGGCCGGGTCACCAAAGCGGGATAGGGACCAGACTCCGACTCGCTCTCGAAATGATGCGTACCCAAAAACAAAATTCCAGCCATCGCCAGGCCATAAATCTGACGCCGTAAAGGCGATCAGGGCAAATGCATCTGCGGGGAGTTTTGGGGCGAGTTGTTTCTCAAGTAGGTAAGAAGTCAACAACTGGTGGTTGCCCTGCGCCGGGTGAATTCTCTTTGCGGTCGCAGGGATGTCCTTTTCAGATTGAGGATCGAGTACCTTCACCGGGCAGCTGAAATAAATGGACAGGTATTCCGAACTAAGTTTGATGATCTCTTGTTGGCTGGCATCGAATTTGCCAATTGGCTGAACGTAGAGCGTATGCCTGCTGGGTGTGAGCGTGAGTGGGCGACTTCGTAGGTACTCTGAAAATGACTGGCCAGATTCTTTTTGATGGGCCAGCCATTGGCCGGGTTGAGGATCTCCGAGCACCTTATTAATTGGCTTAAGCTGTTTCGTTGTCTTTTTAAGCGCTGAAATGCTGAGCGGGCGAAAATCTGGTTGCCGGTCTGGCTGGTATGCATCTGCCGAAATTGGAAAGCATGCGATCCAGGCTAATAAAACGCAGAACAATGGAATCTTAAAACTGGGTTGGGGAAGGAAGTGCTGCATGTTTTCTCGATTGCTAAAATCAGAAAATAAGCGATTCTCAGTTTGAACCAGCGATCGCTGAATTCAAGCTAGTTCTATGTTAGCAAATCGATCGACTCGGGTGGTAAACATGTACACCTGTTCCCCGTGTTGCGCTAAAAAAAAACACCGTCGGAAGAACCCGACAGTGTTTGGTGGTTTTAATTCGCGGAGAATTAAGCGTTTTGCAACGCTTCTTTCATTTTCCGTCGTTCGTCGATAATGTCTTCTTGAACGTTGCGTGGTACCGGGCGATAACCTCGCAGTTCCATCGTGAAGGTCGCCTGACCCTGTGACATGGACCGAAGATCGGTTGCGTATCCAAAGGTCTCGCTCAGAGGAATTTCGCAACAGATCAAGACCGAGCCATCAGGTTTGATGTCGGTAGATTCCATGATGCCTCGTCGTGACGTCAAGTCACCTACGATCGAGCCTTGTGCGGGCTCGGGGCACTCAATTTCGCAAAACATAACCGGTTCCAAAATCTGCGGCTTGGTCTTGGTCATGTACTCGCGGAACATGCCACGTGCAGCTGCTTGGAAAGCCATTTCCGAACTATCAACATCGTGATAGGAACCATCTGCGAGCATCATTCGCATGCCGACGACCGGGTACTCTGCAAGAACGCCTTTGCCGATTGACTGACGCATTCCTTTTTCCACAGCTGGAATAAACTGTTTCGGAATTCGACCACTGACGATCTTGTCCTCGAATAGGAAGTTGTCAACGACGTCAGGATTACTTTCGTCCTTGGCGAACTCTTCTTCATCCAGCGGTTCGATCCAGCCTTTAATGTGAGCGAATTGTCCGGAGCCACCCGATTGTTTCTTGTGTTTGTAATCAAATTCAGCCTTGAGCGTCGGTTGTTCGCGGTAGCTAACTTTCGGAGCACCAACTTCGACTTCAAGACCGTATTCACGTCGAATTCGTTCAACGTACACATCGAGATGAAGTTCACCCATTCCAGAAATGATGACTTCTGCGGTTTCTTCATCGGTTGAAACGCGGAAGGTTGGGTCTTCTTTTCTGAACCGTTGAAGTGCCTTACCAAGTTTTTCACTTGCTCCCCGGTCAGCCGGTGCGATCGCAACCGAGATAACGGGGTCTGGAACAAACATGTTTTCCAGCGAGCAATATTTAGGTGTTTCCGAGTAGGTATCACCTGAAGCACAGTCGATTCCCATGACTGCGACAATATCACCGGCGAACGCCTGGTCGATTTCTTCTCGCTTGTCCGAGTGCATGCGAACAATTCGGCTGAAACGTTCCTTGCGACTGGTTCGCTGGTTGAAGTAAGTACCGCCTTTTTTAACAGTACCTTGATAGATTCTCATGAAGGTAAGCTGGCCGAAAGGATCTTCTACGATCTTGAAAGCCATACCGACAAGTGGCTTGGTTTTATCAGGCTCAAGCGGGAAGTCTTCGTCTGGATTGTCCCATTGCTTCGCCGAGATTTTTCTTTCCAACGGATTGGGAAGGTAGCGAACGATCGCGTCCACAAGTGGTTGAACGGCTTTGTTTTTGAACGCAGTTCCCATGAATAGAGGTGTAAAGCTTTGAGCTTTAATTGCGGCGGCGGCGACCGTGTAGATCAACTCTTTGGATACTTCTTCTTCCGATAGAAGCAATTCCATCATCTCATCGCTGTACATCGACAGGCCTTCCAAAAGTTCCTGCCGATACTTATTCGCATCGTCGACCATATCCGCTGGAATATCTTCTACGAGAACGGTCTCACCTTTGTCTCCATCGTTTCGGTAAGCCTTCATCTCAATCAGATCAACAACGCCATCAAAATTTTCACCAAGACCGATCGGTAGTTGGAAAAGAATAACTTCGACGCCGAGTTTTTCCCGCATTTGATCGGCGACTTTGAACGGGTCGGCACCCGTTCGATCCATTTTGTTAACAAAGGCTAGACGAGGAATACCGTACCGCTTCATCTGACGGTCGACGGTCAGCGATTGAGCTTGGACACCACCGACAGCACAGAGGACGAGTACCGCTCCGTCCAGAACGCGAAGGGATCGCTCTACTTCGACGGTAAAGTCAACGTGTCCTGGAGTATCGATCAAGTTAATTGTGTGTTCATTCCAGGTCACTTGAGTCGCGGCACTGGTAATGGTGATACCGCGTTCCTTTTCAAGTTCCATGTGATCCATCGTCGCGCCGTCACCACCGCCACGTACGTCTTCAATTTTGTGAATTCGTCCGCAATAAAAAAGGATCCGCTCACTGAGAGTCGTTTTTCCCGAATCAATGTGGGCTGAAATTCCGATGTTCCGATAGTTCTTCAGGTTCATCAATGCACCGTCAACAATTAACTTTATTCTTCGAATGAAACAGTTTGGCCGCTTCCGATAATCGGACCTTCCAGCCAGTCTGAGGCAACGCACCTCGGTGTCGTGTGTAGAGCAAATCGTAGTTTTGCGAATAAGCTATACAAAAATCTAGTTGGTGGGGTATAGGTTTATTCGACCTAATTCACCGAAAACTCCAACTAGACCGGCACACAGTTAATCTTCTGTGAAACAATCCGATTGGATGATTGGCGTTCAATCCAGCATGCAACTTTTTGCAGAGATTCCATAAAACACTCGGCATTTTAACTGCCGCTTGTTTTGATGGCTCAACGGCAGAAATTCTGCCGTCGCGTAATCTTAGTTAATCCAGTTTTGTCGGAAAGCCCAGTTTGCGGTTTTTTGGGGTTAAATTTGGGAGTTCAGCGAAGCCTGCAAGACTGATAACTAAATCTTATCGAACGTAAGCGTCCGCAAGGTTGCTGGCTCTTTCAAGTTTCGGCATGGACCAAGGTGGCTTTATGTTTCATTATTACGGGCTTAGTGGTGTTTTGGGTTGGGTTAGCCAAGGCTTGATCTGTTGTTATGAATCGTCGTATGAGCCGTTAATACGGACTCTCCATGAGGGCCTGATTTTTGAAGGTTCTCGAGCAGTTTTAATTCGGTTTAATATTAAAGCCCAGTTGTTGAGTTGGTCTCGTTTTCGTTCTTGAATGGACAAAAAACGGTCGCGGAACAATTTCGTTGATTGTGTTGTTCGCGTGATGGCTGATTTTTTCAGCCGTTTTGACTTTATCACGAACGAAATCGTGGGGACTTTCCTGGGGACTTAAAACTGCAAATTGTTACGCGAGATCGAGAATTCAGACTTGTGATTGCCGCCCTATTTATTGCCGCCATCCCGCAACTTTTGTTGATAATTGCAGTGCATACTGGTGCTTCGTTGGTGGCGTTGGGTCAATTGCTGCTTGCGACAGCTAGTTTCGCTTGGCTACGGATTCGTCAGCCACAGTTTCCCCCATCTAGCTCGGACTCAATCAGCTGTTTACTGAATTGAGAGTTAGCGGTTCCAGTTATCGGGGCGAGAATGCGGCGAGCTGTTTTTCAAATTGGGTTTGCCATTTTTGAAAGCTTCGCGACAATCGAAACCTCTCTCATGTCCAGTTTGTGGAAATCAATAATAATTGAGCGACAAGTTGGCTGGTTCTCACAGTGGAAGTGAGTTTCTCAGCGGTAACAAATTAACGGGTAGCATTGTGCAGCAGATCAAATTTATTAATTCACGACGATTCCGGCGGCTACGGTACAACATGTCAGCGGTTATGCTGCTGTTCATCTTTGGTTTCTCCTCGGTGGCAATTGGGCAGTCGAAGCAGGTTCCGGTCCCTGAGGCACCGGTCATTGAACCGGCGAGCGAAGAGGGCCAAGCTGCGATCCCGCAGTTTAAGTTTCCGGCCAATTTAAAATGTGAGATGATTGCGGCGGAACCGGATGTTGCCAATATCGTTGCCTTCCACCGTGACTATCAAGGAAACATCTACGTTTGCGAGACGTTCCGTCAGGGTAAAGGTGTTGAGGACAATCGCAATCACGCTAACTGGATGGATGAAGAGTTGGCGGCGCAGACTGTGCAGGACAGAATCGACTATGTCAGGAAATATATTCCGGATGCGGATCAGACCTATACCGCCAAGGACGATCGGATACGTTTGTTAAGGGATACCAACGGTAACGGAAAGCCAGATTCGATATCGGTATTTTCTGATCGTTATAACAAATTAGAAATGGGCACTGGTGCGGGTGTCCTTTCTTATCGGGGCAAGGTTTATTACACGTGCATCCCTGATTTGTTTGAGTTGCAAGATGCCGATGGTGACGGTGTGGCTGAGATTCGAAAATCGTTGCACACCGGATACGGTGTCCGTTACGCGTTTCGCGGCCACGACATGCACGGATTGATTGTGGGGCCTGACGGCAGGCTTTATTTCAGTATTGGAGATCGGGGATATAACCTTTCGCCCACAATTAAAGATCCAGCCTCAGGTGCAGTATTCAGGTGTGAACTGGATGGTAGTCAGTTAGAGGTCGTGGCAACGGGGCTTCGCAATCCGCAAGAGTTAGCGTTTGACGATTTCGGCAATCTGTTCTCTGGCGACAACAATTCAGACAGCGGTGACAAGGCTCGATGGGTTGAAATTATAGAGGGTGGTGATACTGGTTGGAGGATGTACTACCAGTATCAACAAGACCGCGGTCCCTTTAATCGCGAAAAGATTTGGTATCCCTATAACGAGGACACGCCAGCTTATATTATCCCACCCATTGCGAATATTTCAGATGGCCCTTCGGGGTTGGAGTATTACCCGGGAACGGGGTTCGGAGAAGATTTTCGCGGTCGGTTTTTCCTTTGCGATTTTCGGGGTGATGCCGCTCGAAGTGGGATTCGTTCGTGGCGTAACAAAGCCAAAGGGGCTTACTGGGAAGTTGTCGAAGATGAACAGCCGTTTTGGAATATGTTAGTCACGGATCTCGATTTTGGTTCGGACGGCAAGTTATACACCTCGGATTGGGTATTTGGCTGGAATGGAGAAAACAAAGGCCGGATTTATTCGTTCGCTGACCCAGAAGTTCAAAAGTCAGCCATCGTCAAACAGGTCGAGTCATTGTTAAAGCAGGGGCTACAGAATCAGCCCTTGGAAAACCTTAGGGTCTTAATTTCACATCCGGACCAGCGCGTGCGGATGGAGTCGCAGTTCGAGCTTGTCGAGCGAAGCGATTTGGCGACGCTTGAGTCGATTGCGCTGGATCCAAAAGCTGGCACTCTTGGGCGGTTACACGCGATTTGGGGTGTTGGTCAGTTAGCACGGTCTACTGCTGCCAACCCGCCAGCAATTTCGGGTCGTTTCCTGACAACTCTGCTCGAAGATCAGGATGCTGAGATCGTGGGTGCCGCCTGCGGAATTGTCTCCGATTGTGGTTTTTCTCAAAACTCCGTCATCACACGTTTGCTGGCCCACGATAATTTACGAGTCAGGTACCGGGCGGCGATGGCGTTGTCCAAAATTGGCACTGGTAATGATGTCGATGCGATTGTGAAAATGTTAATTGATAACGCCGACTCGGATCCTATCGTTCGGCATGGTGGAATTATGGCGCTCAACGGAATTTATCTTCGGAATGCCGCCGGCGGTGCCAAGCGAGTCGCAAATTTGGTTACGAATGGCTCGTCAAGTGTTCGTGTTGCGTTGTGTGTGGCAATGAGAAAGTTGCTGCTTTCAAACGACCCTCAGTCAGCCGAAGGAAAGCCACAAGCCGCGGAGATCGTTGGCCGTTTGCTAGAAGATCGTGAATTGAAAATCGTACTCGAGGCCGCGCGGGTCGTGCATGATGTTGATGTTCAGTCGCAGATGGAGAAGCTGGCGGGTTTGGCGACTAGAATTGATGAATTTGTTAGTTCGGACGCGTTGATAAGGCGTATCGTTAGTGCCAATGTACGTGTCGGTGGACCCGCAAATGCAAAAATGCTGGTTGGAATTGCTCGTAATAAGGGGCTTGAAGAGGCCCGCCGAATCGAAGCGATCCAGGCGTTGGGTGATTGGGCTGAACCACCTTCGCGAGATTTGGTTCTGCATGACTGGCGGCCCTTGGATCTTAGTCAGCGAAACGTGCTCGATGCAAAAAACGCGCTCGAGCCAGAATTCGTTTATTTTGCCAGTGGCGTGGGCGGGGTGCCCAGCGCTGCGATTACCGCTGCGGGTAATCTTAAGCTCTCGTCCATTGGCGAGGCTTTGGAGAAAGTTACCCTCAACCGAGAAAGTCGCGTTGAAGAGCGCGTCGCGTCGCTCCTGAGCCTGGCAAAATTAAACTACGATCGCATGGGGGAAGTGCTAACAGAACTAGAATCCGGTTTTAGTGAACTGCCGGCTGACTTGGGAGGTCCCGTGATTCGTTTGCTTGCAGATGTCGATGAGGATCGAACCATCGATTTAATCAAAGCGACGCTTGCCAGTGGGCAGCAGGTGACTCAACAGGATGCTATTTTGACGTTGGGGAAAATGAAATCGAAGCGGGCTTCGGATTTGATCGCAACGCTCTTAGCCAAAATGAATAAAAATGAATTTCAAGCCAATCTCCGTCTCGATGTTAGCTTGGCGGCTGCCGAACGAAGCGAGGAGAATGTGAAAGAGCAGTTGGCAGCGTACGTTGCGTCGACTGTCGATCCGGCTGAATTGACGACCTCTTACATCGACGCAAAAGTTGGTGGAAATGATGCCAAAGGGGCGGATGTGTTTTACGGCAAAACAGAAGTTTCCTGCGTTCGTTGTCACCGAATCGATGGAACCGGCGGTCAAGTTGGGCCAGAGCTTTCGGCGATTGGGAAAACGAAGGACCGGCAGTATTTGCTGGAGTCGATTGTTCATCCAAATAAAGTGGTTGCCGAGGGGTACACCCAAATCAAAGTCACGACCGACGAAGGCGAGTTGTTTGTTGGAATCGTAAAACGCGAAACGGAAGAATCGCTGGTCTTGTTGGATGCAGATGGTAAGG
The DNA here is from genome assembly GCA_011087765.1 of Pirellulaceae bacterium. Taxonomy (GTDB): domain Bacteria; phylum Planctomycetota; class Planctomycetia; order Pirellulales; family Pirellulaceae; genus Mariniblastus. Next base: position 4,305 of record JAALLA010000056.1, on the reverse strand, counting down.
AAATCGTCATTGATCAGGAAGCGATTGACGATCGGCGTCCCGGTAAATCATCGATGCCGGCCGATTTAATTAACCAGCTGACGAAAAAGGAAGTTCGGGATTTAGTGGAATTTTTATCCAATCGTAAGTCAGAGCCGAGCGATGGCGAGCACGAGTAAAGACCGCTGCGATTCAAGTTTCGTGGTTTGAAGTGACCGACTTCTTGTGCGTGATCAATCGCTCAACTGTCTGAATCGCGGTTTTTTTGATCGACTTGAGCCACGCGGATAATACTGCCCTGAATCTCAATAACGCGGACGGCAACTCCCGCCTCCACGAATGCGCCGTCGCTAACAACATCGATGGAGCGGTCGTTAAATTTAGCTCGCCCAGCTGGTCGAAGCAGCGATTCTGATTCACCCCAGTCTCCCACCGAGACCAGCGGGTGAGGTGTCTGGGCCGGTTTGCCCGAGGAATTGGTGGCAGTTTTTTGTGCGGTCAGCGGCTCGGTGGATAAGATCATTTTGTTGAGGATTGGAATGGAGCCCATCTTTCTGGTAATGAAAATTGCAGCAAGCACAAAAGCGACACACGAAATCATCACTGTAAAACTCGAAGCAATTGATTGATCCCACTGTTCGGTAGTTTCGGGAAGTACAAAGTTTTGTCCGGCTAATATGACGCTTACAAATAGCAAGCCGATTCCCGCGAGTCCCGAGACTCCGAATCCGGGGATGATAAACAGTTCTGCGAAGATAAACGCGACTCCAGCGAGGAAAAGGATTACCTCGAGCCAACCGGAGGTCCCTGCGAGGAATCGGCCCCAGAAAAATAGAACCGCCGCCAGTCCGCTCAAGAGTCCCCCGACGCCCAGTCCCGGTGCGCTGAACTCAATGTAAAGCGCAACCATCCCGAATAGAATCAGCAGCGCGGTAACGATCGGATTGTTCAAAAAGTGCGCGACCTTGTCTGTTAACTTGAGTGAGTAGACTTGGATGGAGTCGATTGGAAAATTAAATTCATTCGCCAGGGCGTCCGGCGTTGTAGCCATTCCTTGAGCAAGGCCTAGCTGGAGCGTTCGTTGCCCACTAAGGGTTAAAAACCGTTCGGGACCCGATTCGGGAATCAGTTCCCAGGGGGCAGCTGGTTTCTCGGCTGAGTCGGTGCGAACAGATTGGAAAAGTGGAGTTCCTTCTGGATTTTCGGGGTCGGGTTTTTGGTATACCAGAACGTCTTTATCGATCAACGCCTCGGCAAGATCGGGCGAACGTCCTTTGGATTCAGCCAAATCGCGTGCGTCACGGGATAAATAGGACTCGAGTTTCGGCTCGATGAGTCGGAAAGCCCCTTCCTCCAAATCGAAACCAATTTCGCCAATGTCACCAAATTTTGCATTGGGATCGATTAAGATCTCATCACAGCCCAACGCGACCAGTGCCCCGCCGGAAATGGCTTCGTTAGAAATGACGGCAACCGTGTAAGCCCATTGGCAGTCTCTCAGTTTCCTAGCCATTTCGAGGCTCTCTTGTTTTAATCCTCCAGGGCTGTCAATTTCGATGATCAGGAGGTCAGCGCCATCGCGGCGAGCCATTTCAAATCGATTGTCGAAATACATTTTCAGTTGGGGCTGGATCTCGCCTTTAAATTCAATAACCGCGGGCTTGGTAAATTGCGGTGGGCGTGGGCGCGTCGCGTCTGGAACCGACGACGCCTGGTAAGTCATTGCCAAGGCGTTGGCGGTGACGGCGAGGCAAAGTGCTATCGCGAAAAATTTACACAGCTTAATTCTCAGTTTTGTATTCTTTTCAACCATTATCGGTAGTGTCCTGACGCGCTTGCACTTAATTTGCCACGCTTGCTAGCTGTCTTGTAGCAACGAATTGCCGAGGAAATAATTCGAGCTTGGAGCGTTTCGGCAATTACATTCTAATGCTTTAACGTTTTGGCACAAAAGGTGCAAAAAAAAGAGCTAGTGGCGAGTTTCAACAATATTGAAATTCAGGCTGTGCCTTCATTAATTCGGGTAAGTTGCTTCAAGGATGGAGTAATTGCGAGATTAATTGAGGTTGGCTTTAGCTAGAGACCTAATCTTTAAATCTACCATTCCACGGAGGGAACGGATGAGAATTCAATCTTCGATAGAGCTGACGCTGGTTTTCGCACTTATTAGCTGCGTGTTTTTCCTGCCAACGAATGCAAGTGGTCAATCCTCCCAGAATTCGTCTTCTGCCTGTTTGTACTTTGTAACTCAGCAGAACTGTCCTCCATGCCGGCAGATGGATCCGGTGATTGAAGGCTTGGTTAATCAAGGGTATCCGGTCAAGACGGTGCATCTTGAGAATAATGGTGCCTGGGCTCAGTGGGCGAATGTCCGCAGCACTCCGACTGTGGTTATGTTGGACGGCAACGATCGGATCGTGAAGCGTTTTTCTGGAGTTGTCGGTAGCGATGTTTTGCAGAGTTGGTTTGCGAATGCCGGGGTAAGGCCAGCGGTCTTGAAGCAAAACCGGTTACCACAGAATATAACGCGGCATTTTGATTCCCCCAATAAATCAAAGCAATCTGAAGGTGGCGGAATCACTTCGCGTGATCCCAATCAGGGAACGTCGATTCCTCAAAATTCATACGAAAAACTAGCGCTTGGTTCCACGGTTAAACTTGGCTTGAATGTCGCTTCTCAGCCTTATGTTGATTTTGCGAGCGGAACGTCGATTTACAGTAACGGTGAAACAAGCCTGATTTTGACCTGTGGTCATTTGTTCCGCGATTCGAATGGTGCTGGTCAAATATCCGTGATTGTCAGTGGCGGTGATGGGGCCATTCGTGAGTTTGCCGGCACTCTGCTGGAATGGGATGCTTCGAATCGAGATATCGCTCTGGTGAGTGTTCATCATCCGGGAGTTGAATTTCCCGTTAATCCTATCGCTCCGCGAGCTACGCAAGAATTCGAGTCTGAAAATTTGTTCACGGTCGGTTGTGATTTGAGTAATCGCTCAACGCTTGGAGAAACTTACGTTGGAGTTCGTGAAACAGGCCCAACTATTAGGCAAACTAAAATTTTGAGACGTTCGAAATATGACGGGATTTATAAGTTTGACATTTTAGGGAGTCCTGTCCAGGGTCGGAGTGGCGGTGGACTGTTTACCAAAAACGGAAAGCTGATTGGGGTTTGTAACGCACGCATTTGTGACGCCGACGAAGGAATCTATACCGGTTTAGACTCAGTTTATTGGGTGATTGAAAAAGCGGGATTGGGGCATTTGTTTGATTCGAAGGTTCCAGCGGATAGATTTGACAATTATGTGCGGGCGAATGGGAAGGCTAGTGCAAATCTTAGCGCGTCGTTTCGCGATGGCGGAGGTTTCCAGGAGGTGCTAGTTGAGCAGGAGCCGTTTGCTCCTAGTCAGGGCCGACTGAAGCAAGTTTCATGGGGAAATAGTGGAAGTAAGGTCATTATTATTATTGAAAATGAGTCAGGAGAGTCGGAGTTAATCAGAGTTGAGAACCCAACCTCGGAATTGCTTGGAAGCGTACGTGCGTTCAAGGAGAGTCGTCAGCAAGCGTTGAATAGTAGGTCGGAGATAACATCCTCGCGGGCGGTTGAACTTAGCAATTCGGAGGGTCGATAATCGTTGGGCTTAACGCCGAAACCCCGAAACATCGGGCAGGGGCGATCCCGATCGGTTGGCTTGCGATTCGGAAACGCACTAAAATTATAAAAAAATGGGAATTACGACCGTGCTGGACAGGTAATCTGGGTTCTGGACGAGCCCTTGAATTTGGTGATTACGTCAAGATTGCCTAAAAAACCGGCTTTTTTTTGAGATATCTTGGATTGTGCCGGCTCAAATAACGGGTCAAAATATATGAGCGCTTTTATTTTTGATTCGAAACCTCCGAGCGTTTAGGTGGTTAAATTACACGAGCCCACGTAGATCCGAGGAAGAGTGTTCGTCGTAGGGCGTTTGAATCAACAACAGATTTGTCCCACATATCAAATTCAGGAGATGGTGATGGTTTTTCGAGGCAGATTTCAAGTCCTCGCACTCGCAGTGTTGTGTGCGTTTTTCGTGGCGGCAGACGTTGCAATGGCCCAACCTGGTGGTCGTGGTGGCGGTGGGTCAATGTGGGGGCAGGTTTCTCAATTGAATCTGCTTGGGCAAGAGGCCATTCAAAAGGAACTTGAATTGGTTTCCGATCAAGTGGATGCGATCAAAGAAGCTCAGGATCGACAGCGCGAAATGATGCGAGAAGTTTTTATGGGTGCCCGCGATCGAATGCAAGGGCTCGACAATGAAGAGCGTCAGGAGCTTTTCAAAGAAATCC
>JAALLA010000055.1:8764-23017 GCA_011087765.1 Pirellulaceae bacterium | reverse complement strand
GGCTCTCTCCTGACTTAGGTAATTGAGTAAATTGGTAATTAATTATTTCGAATCCTATTTTAACTTAGGGATCGGCAAGCGCGCTTTGGGTTTCCTGTTCCCATTTTCTTCCCCCAAATTTTGTTAGACCCAACGAAAATTTGATAGCTTTTTTGTTCTCTGGCATTAGGAGAGCAAATTAAATTTTTAGATTTTCGATTAGGTTTGATCTTAATCTGTTGATTTAGGATTGGTAAATCAAGATAGAGATAATGTGCTGAAATTTTGGTTTGAAAAATCGGGTCTGAAACAAACTGATGCGGAGAGTTCGGTTGAGACGGGCAATGTTGAACAATCGAATTAGAGTGTAAGATAACGGGTTGTATGCTAATACCTACGCGCTCGTTCAAGCCGGACTATTGCGAATTGATCCGCCTTTTCATTGAGTAAACAATGTCCCCACCTGCTGTACCTTCCGATCGCGATGCCGCTTCCCTTGTAGGCAGGTTCTTTGGTGTTTTTCGCTACAGGACAGAGGCTCTGGACCTTGTATGGACTACCGTTAAGCGACTGACGCTTATCCTGGCAGTCCTGACGGTGTTTGCTGGCGTGATCCCGGGGCCGATTGCTTTTGTAGGCAAGTTGATCGTCGATGCAGTCATTCCAGCGGTAGAATCCGGGCTCGTTGCTGATCGTTGGGTGGTGCTCAAGTGGATTGGTGTGGAAGCGGTTTTGATCATCCTTTTGGCGGCAGCTCAGCGAGCGTTGATGGTTGCTCAATCGCTGTTGCGTGCGCTTTTGGGGCAGCGGGTGAATGTGATGATTCTTGAGAAGGCTCAAGAGTTGGATCTTTCGCATTTCGAGGACGCAGAGTTTTATGACAAATTAACTCGGGCGCGGCGGGGGGCCTCTGCTCGTCCGTGGAGTCTTGTGACGCGGACGTTTGGGTTCATCCAAAACGGCATTACGCTCGCTACCTATGGTTGGCTGTTAGTTCAATTTTCTTGGCTCGCTGTGGTTGGGTTGTTGGTTGCGGCCCTACCTTCATTTTTCGTTGAGACGTACTTTTCGGGGGCGGCATTCAGACTGTTTCGTTGGCAAGTCCCTGAAACTCGCAAACGCAACTATCTTGAGTGGTTGTTGGCTCGAGAGGATTATGTCAAAGAGCTCAAGCTATTTGGTACTGGAGGCCTGTTTCTATCTCGTTATCGTGAGATTTTTGAGAAGCTCTATAAGGAAGACAAAGCGCTTACATTGAGACGTGGATTATGGGGGTTCTTATTAGGAATGCTCAGTAGCGTTGCTTTCTATGGGGCTTACGGGTGGATTGGATGGTCGGCGGCAATGGGCTGGATTACCCTCGGGGGGATGACGATGTATCTGATGATCTTCAAGCAGGGGCAATCTGCGATTGCGGCAAGCTTGACTGCCATTGGCAAGATGTATGAAGACAATCTCTATCTTTCTAATTTGTACGAATTTCTTGATGAAGAGATTGATACACAGGACGGCATCGCCAAGTCGGGCCCGTCGCCCGGAGACGGTTTGCGTTTTGAGGGGGTGTCATTTACCTATCCGGGACAAACAATTCCCGCACTCGATAAAATTAGCCTGCATCTCCGGCCTGGTCAAAAACTTGCTTTGGTCGGTGAGAATGGATCAGGGAAGACGACGTTGATTAAATTACTGACGCGTCTTTATCTTCCGACGGAGGGGCGTGTTTTGCTCGATGGTCGAGATCTGAACGAGTGGGAACTGCGGGCGTTGCGGGAACGCATTGGCGTGATTTTCCAAGACTTCGTCCGGTATCAACTTGAGGTGGGCGAGAATATCGGCGTTGGCGATGTGGCTAATTTTGATGCGCGCGATCAACAGCAGACAGCTGCTGAAAAAGGGATGGCTCATCCCTTTATTGAAGAAATGGAAAAAGGGTATGACACGCAACTTGGTCGGTGGTTCAAAGACGGTCGAGAGTTGTCAGGCGGGCAATGGCAAAAGATTGCTTTGTCGCGGGCTTTTATGAGAAAGCAAGCGGATATTTTGGTGCTAGATGAACCTACTTCTGCGATGGATGCGGAGGCAGAAGCTCGAATCTTCGATCATTTTCGCGAGGTGACTCAAAAGCAGATGGCGATTTTGATTTCGCATCGATTTTCGACCGTTCGGATGGCCGATCAGATCGTTGTGTTGGACAGAGGTAAAGTCATTGAGCGAGGGTCTCACGAGGAGTTGATGGTTCAAAACGGCCATTACGCCCATCTCTTTACCATTCAGGCGCAGGGCTACCAGTAGAATACCAGACAGCGAATCGAATATTTTGAAACTGAATCGGCGAGTCTTTCTGGATCCCTAAGACCTGTATCCCCAAAGTTGTGAGAGTTGTGCGTCCGGAAGTTGAGCTTAGTTCAAGGAGACGCTGGTTATGTCGTCTACGTTGATTCTCTCTTTTTTGATTTGTTCTGCCAATGCTTCGGTGAGCGGTGAGATGAGGGAGAAGTGATCATGATAACGGACCTTGTGAAACTGGATATTGGGATTTGTGTTTACATCAGCCATCATTTTGAGCTGATCCCAGTTTCCGTTTTCCTCTCCTTCGAATACGTACATTGGACTGGAAACGCAGGAAAGCCAGTAGATTGGCGAGCGGAGTTCCATTTCCTTCGTGTTTTGAGGGTCGCAATAGACGAAATCACCTCGATAGCTATGTGCATAGGCAACGGGTCCAAGCGCGAAGATCGCTCGGAATTTATCAGATGATTCACCGACCAACATGGCGAGTGTGCCGCCGGTACTATGTCCCCCTAGATAAATTTGATCTGGATCGACATAAGGTAAATTTGCGAGGTGGTCGGCGGCCGCCAGAATATCGTCGACCTCTCCGAAGAAGCCCTCACGTTTGACAGGGTTGGCGTTGCCACCGCGCGTCGATGCAAACATCATGACAATTCCGGATTTTCGAAAGGCAGTCGCTGTTTGATCATTCGACCGCTCCCGAGGCGTCCATACATCTCCGATCGAACTGTGGTGACCGCCAGTGATCCAGATAATTGCCGGATGTTTTGCACCGTCTTGGGGAGAGGGGGTTACATAGGCGGCAAGAGAGTTGGTTCCGGATTTGTAATGAATTAACTCAAATTCTGAATTGCCAGGCGTCTCAACCGGCTCAGGAAGATAATCACTCTTCACTATTTGCGTTGGGAAATTCTCTCTTGCTCTGGATAATGCTCCACTGTCACGGCTTAAGTTGCCCAACGCAGAAGGGGGACTCGCCATCATCGCTTGATCAACCTGTTCTCTCGCCTTGTCTCTCGCCGCTTGAATTGCGGGAAGGAGCAAGGCTGGTAAGACAAGCAAGAAAATCAATGCAGTCCAGGCAATTCCAAGGCTGTTGAACACGATTCCACAAACTGCGATGCCACGACCGCTGACGCGACCACTGCTTCTGTTGATTTCGCCCAGGCCAATAATTCCAAGAATCAAACCGGGAATGCCGGTCAAGCATGCGCCGAATAGACTGAGCAGTCCCAGGACTAAACTTGTGATTGCCTTTCCGCTGGTGGTTGGATGCGATCCACCATTTGCAGATGTTCTTTGCTGGAAATTACGTTTTGAGTCCATTGACATCGTCGGTCTCCTTTTAAGAAGAATGACAGGAGGTCATTCGATTGTCCCCCTGATTATTGTGGGTCAAAGAGAGCGTAAAATGGAACTTCAAGTTGTTAGTGTGAGTTAAAGCTCAGAACATGCATTTGTATTATTCAGAAAGTAAGTCAAGCAAATTCTAATAGGTAAACACCATGGTATCGGAGCCAAGGTTGGCGAACAGCTTTGGTTTGCTGGTTACAAATGCTTCGTCGATGATTTGGGAGTTGTTAATGGTAAGGTCGTTCATGCAGACTGGGCAAACATGTAGTTCAGCTCCTCTTTTCTTTAAATTGGTTAGTTGAGTTTTCATCGGATCGTGGCTTTGATAGGCGAAGTCGTCAGGAAACTCAGTGGTCGGCAAGGTTGTTCCTTTGACATTGAAAAAGATGGCTACTTGATATCCTTCATCAAGACAGAATCCAGCAAACGTAAGACCCATGTTGACTGCCTGTGGGTCCGCTTGGGGGTCACTCGTAATACTAATGAGAGCTTTTTTGACAGTTGAACCGGGGGTGTTGGGTTGGGCAGAAGTTACCGCCGGTGGGTTTGCAGACGTGTTGCATCCTGCGGTCAGAAGGAGAGCGATGGAGGTTGCAAAAATTGAGAGGAAGGAAAGGTTGTTTTTGTTCATCAGATTTTTCATGGCTTAAGTTTCGTAAATTGGTTTGGGTTGATCCAAATTTGGGTTGATTCAAATTTGGTGCATTCATTGTCTTAGAGTTTGTCCAGTGGGATCAAGTAGAACAGTTTCGAGCTAGGTTGCGCCTTAGGTTTGAGTTGGGTTTTCGTCTTTTATTCGATAAGGATGGAGATTAGGATTTGAGTTTGTTTCGAGGTCGTCTAGGTCACGGCATTGAAACTAATTCCAACAGCCTTTGTGCGGTCATCTTAACAGTCTACGAGTTTTTTCTATGCGCTTAAATCCGTGCTCCATTCGATTTTTTAAGACATGCGTTGCGATAATAATTTGTTGGAATTTTGCCAATGCAAATGCAGTTGCGCAGGTTCACTACTACGAAAACGGTTCTCCATGGAGTCGAAAGGTAAATTCAGGACCTGACGCCAATGTGCCCGGTTGGTTCTACAATCTTGGTGTTACGGGGTTAAGAGTCGAGCTGACGGCAGATCAGCCAAAAACATTATTGGTAAGGTATGTGTTTCCAGATTCTCCAGCACACCGAAAGATTTTCACTGGAGATCGGATTATAGGCGTCGACGGTAATTTATTTACCAAAGCGCATCAAAATGGATATGGCATGAAAGTGTTTGGTGCCGTGGGGCCGATTGTTGAATTTGCCCAATCGCTGGAGAACTCTCAGAGTAAAAAAGCGAACGGGCGAATCGAATTGCTGGTTCGTCGTGGCAGCGAGCAACGGACTGTCGTTCTTGCCGTGGGTAAGCGATATGGTGCCTATGCCGATAGCTTTCCAGACTCCTGTAAAAAAACAGATTTGATTTTGGCTGAGCTATTGGATGCCCTGGTGAAAAACCAAAAGCCGAATGGTTCTTTTGGGAACGCAGTTCACAACACATTTGCACCGCTCGCCTTGTTGGCCAGTGGCAAACGTCAACATTTTCAGGCGGCTGAACGTTGTGTTGAGTTTCATTGTCGAGAAACTAAATCAAAAGATAATCGAGTATCGGGTCTGATCAACTGGCGGTACATGAGCGCTGCCATTGTTATCAGCGAGTATTACTTGCAAACAAAACAAGCGTGGGTCATTCCCGAGCTCCAACAGATCCATGACTACCTCGCTGAAAGTCAGTATTTGGAAATGTCACAAATAAATCCTAGATCGAAAGAAACGCATCCCAATTCCTACCCCCAAGGTCCTGCTGATGCTCGAGGTGGTTGGGGGCATAACCCAGGTTTCGAGGGATACGGTCCGATAGCAATGCTTACCGGACAGGGTGCGCTTGCCTATGCAATGATGCATCGTTGTGGAATTGAAATAGACAGGAGTAAGCACGATGCTGCGTATGATTTTCTTCAGCGTGCGACGGGCGCCAACGGTTATGTTTGGTATGAAGATCAGTTAGGGGGTGGGCCAGAAAGTTGGGCTGATATGGGGCGAACCGGTGCTTCGGGAATCGCAAATTTTCTAAGCCCTTATGAAGATTCAGTTTATCTTCAAAGAGCTAAGAAACATGCTCAAGTAATCGGAGACCATCCCGAGAGTTTTCCCGACACGCACGGTTCGCCCGTGATGGGAATGGGGTATACAGCGCTCGCTGCCAACGTTGATCCTGACAGTTTTCGAAAACTGATGGATTCCAATCGCTGGTGGTTTGCACTTGCTCAATGCCATAATGGCGGTTTCTATTACCAGCCAAATCGAGATAACGCGGGGTATGGCCCAGATGCTCGATTGCTTACGTCGAGTGTTGTGGCGTTTATTTTTTCTATTCCCAAACACAACTTAACCGTTACCGGTAAAGACTGAAAAAATTGCAATGGTCGAGGAATTGCAAAGATAAGTTTTCGTTTATCGTAGGAACTCAGGCAGCGCGATTGGTCATGGCTTTGCATAGCCAGGGGCTGAAAATCAGGGTCTAAAGCGTGGTTTTCAGTTTTTGGATACCCCGATTGGGTGGTTTTTTCTTTGTCAGGTAATCGTTGGGTTTTATTGGAAAATCCCTAAATCCGTGAGCGTTGGCCAGATCTTTAACTACCATAGGATTCGGACGTGGCTTTGAATTTAAGGCTTCGTTGATGCCTGTAAAACTTCTCTTTGATTATTCACGAATCGACTTTTAAGGTGAACGAATGCTTCGGCCAATTTCTGCCTTGACTACCTCGGCACTGGTTCTCGTTTTGTTTGCAACACTTAACGTTTCTGTCACTTTTGGGCAGAGTCGCTGGGGGCAGACTGCAACTGATGGGTCAGGGTTAGGGCTAGGCGACGCAACCACGATCACTTGGGGCTTTCTTAATGATGGGACCGCGATTTCACCTGCCTATAGTGGAGAGTCAAGCGATGCGAGTAGCTTGGTCGGTTTTCTAGATACGAATTTAGGTGCCGGAGCTGGTGGATCGGACTTGACGAATCGACCATGGTTCGCAGTTTTCGATAGTATTTTTGATCGGTGGGATTCTGTTTCGGGTTTGAGCTTTTCGTATGAAGCAAACGATAGTGGCCAGACACTTGACAACACGGTTGCCCCACGCGGTCAGCTAGGTGTCGTTGCGGATGTGAGGATTGGTGGCCATTCGATTGATGGGCAAACCGGTGGCAACACACTGGCCTACAATTACTTTCCAGACCATGGTGACATGGTGATTGATACGGATAACGTCAGTTTCTATTCCAATAGTTCAAGCAATTACATTGGTTTGAGAAATGTATTGGCTCACGAATTTGGACATGGAATGGGCTTGCCGCATGTGACAGCAAATAACAGTCGGCAGTTGATGGAAGGATCTATCAACACTAGTTTTGATGGGCCGCAGATTGACGATATCCACCAGGCGCAACGCCGATACGGTGACAACTGGGAAGAGAACGGTGGCAATGATGCTTTCAGTGTTGCAACGGATTTAGGAATCTTCGATGGTACCGCCATGCTGATTGGTGCCGATGCAAACATGGGAGCGTCGGTTGTTGAAGTCGATCCAGACCAGGTGGACTTTATCTCAATTGACAATGACACCGACGTCGACTTTCTTCAGATTACACTCGATAGCATCTACGACATGTCCTTTGCTCTCGACATGGTCGGTCCTACCTATGACCACGATGGAGACAGTTCTTACTCACTCGCAAATCAATCGGACCTCGACATGGTCTTGTTGGCGAGCGATGGAACAACCGTATTGGCTGATTCGAATAACGCCGGGCTAGGCGTTTCGGAGCAGATCGATATGGTCCTTGAAGCGGGAACTTATTACGTTCAAATTGTTGGTAATAACGATGCGACTCAATTTTACCAATTCGGTGCCTCGGGTTTTTCTGCCGTTCCCGAGCCTGGTAGTATGCTTGCTCTGGGTGCCTTAAGTGCCTTATTGGCTGGGCGGCGTCGGCGAACAGTGCGTTAGTTCAAGGCTGCCAAAAACAGACCAATCTTTGGTGTTTGCCGATAATGAACACGTTTTTTGGCTTGGTTTATTAACTGCCTTCACTCGGTGAATTCCTGAATAAGCGATCGACGTTTTCTGCCACAAGCGATGAGTAATCGGTTTACTTCTTTGGCTTCTTGCTCTTCTTTTTTCGCGGGCTGTTGAGTTTCAAGGGGCGACCGCTGTCTCTGAATCGGATGTAATCGTTGCGACGAACTTCCACGTATCGTTCCGCTTCACCCCATTGAGCTGGAACGGTTTGCTTGTCCCATCCTCGATAGAGGGTTTGGAGTTCTTTTACTTTTTCAGGATGTTGCTCGGCGATATTTTTATACTCGCTCAAGTCAGTTTGAAGGTTGTACAGCATGGTTGGCAAACCTTGCGTTTGGATCATTTTCCAATTGCCGGAACGGACTGCGGAACCTTCGAGTTTTTTCCAGAATAAGTTTTGATGCGGAATGGCGGCAGCAGTTCCAGTTAAAAATGGCATCAGGTCGACGCCGTCGAGCGGACGGGGCGTTTTTATGCCACCCCCTAATTTAAAACTGGTTGGGAAAATGTCCATCGTTGAAGTCAGTCCATTGTATGTTTTTCCAGCGGGGACATGACCGGGCCAGTTCATGATAAACGGCACCCGTTGGCCTCCTTCGAATTTGATTCCTTTCTTGCCATTGAGCGGAACATTGGAGGCGGACGCACAAACTCCGCCGTTGTCACTAAAGAACCAGATTAGCGTATTGTCGCGAATCTCCTGCTCTTCCAGCGATGCGATAAGACGGCCAATGTTGTCATCCATGTTCTGTACAAGAGCGACGTAGGCGTCTTGGTTCGCGCGATCTAAATCCGCCTGTTCGGCTTCCAGTGGAGCGTGAGGCGCAGTGTAGGAGAGGAATAGAAAAAAAGGATTCTTTGCTGATTTTGCCATTCGAATTGCTTCGTCAGTAAATCGGTCGGTCAGAAAGCCTTCGAATTTAACTTGTTTGCCATTGTGCTCGATTGCATGCGGGTCACCCTGTTTGTCTGATTTTGATTCGTCATACCAATAGCGACGACTCCCCTCACGGAGTCCCCAGAATTCATCGAATCCACGTCGCGTCGGGTAACAGCGATCGGGATCACCGAGGTGCCATTTTCCAACAAGGAACGTTGAATAACCAAGGGACTGGAACGCTTGCCCCATGGTGTACTCGCTGGTGTCCATCCCGTGTTCGGGGGGCGGAACGTTGGCCTCGTGTCCGAAACGCTGTTGATAGCGACCCGTCATGAACCCGGCTCTCGATGGACTGCACACCGACGCCGTTGTGTGGGCGTCGGTAAAAATAGTGCCACCGGCGGCGAGTTGGTCGAGATTGGGAGTCTTGATGTTCTGGGAACCTTGGAAACCAAGGTCGTGATAGCCAAGGTCGTCGGCAAGAATCACGATCACGTTTGGTTTGCCCTCGGGTTCATTTGTTTCCGCCAAGAGAGGGATAGGCGTTATCAAGAATAGGGCCAGAATGGCAGTTTTTACTAGTGGCATGTTTCGATAATAGAATTTAAGTGATTGCATGGAAGTACGGTATTGTTTTTTTGAACGCAGCTTTGATTTTGCGTTATTCGTGAAATGAAATCAATTTAAAACGCTGTGCTTAATTGCAGTTTTCGATACTTTGCCGAAATGAGCGCAAACAGCTTTGGTTGTTTTTGGCTTTCGCACGGAGGTTTGCCACTAAGAGTGCGTAGCCTAAGCGCATCAAAAATATTGGTTGCCGGTGAAATCGCATTGGGGGATTGATCAATCAAGGCTGTCAGGGATTTTGGGCCGCGACTCATTGGGGGAGATTGGGCGCCAAATTTCAACGGTCTCGGTTTCATTGGTTTGAATCGGGGCTGCGATTAACTGCCAGTTCCCATTTGTGATTTTTGCGCGGAGCGATTTAAGGTGGCGGTTGATATGATTTTGAGGCGTTGTGTTTTCGATGGTGAGGCACGATTGAGGGGTTGGGAGAACGAGGTAATTGAGCCGAGCGTTAGCGAGTTGAAAGAGGTGGTGTAGTTTTTCTGAATCGGTATTGCCAGGAATGGCGGCCCAGTCGGCTGCAGCATATTTTGAAAAAATAGGATCGTCAATGAATTTGATTTGGTTCAATGTCACGGAGTTTAGAGACGCGGTCGCATCGGAGCGATCAAATAGGAGGATCGATTTTAGGCTTTTTGTGTTGATGTCGGTCGTGTGCATGACGGCATAATTTACGTGGGTAAAATTTTGTTCCGTACTGTCGGTAATGATGTGGTCAAGGATTTGCTGCTGTGCAGTCATCGTGTTGAACGATGTTAGCCGATGTTGGTCCCACCCGCGAAGCGAAGCTGAGACCAAACAAAAAGCAAGGCAGGTCCAGGCGAAGACGGTTAGCCGGCGGTCCTTCAGCCGATCCTGATTTTTCAGTATCGGAATCAAAAAGAGGAGAAGCAATCCAATCACCGCTGGCATGCAGACGAATGGGTTTAATCCGGCTCGTCGAGCGATCATGAGAGCGACAGGGCTGATGCCAATCCAGGCGATTCGTAGGTCAATGTCGCCGTCTTGCCAGGCGGCTTTGGTTACGGCCCAAAGTTGATGATGCGCGATGGCGGTTATTCCAACTGCTACTTGAAGAATGGCGATGAAATAAATCAGTGGATTACCTAGGCATCGTTGGGTTAATTTAAGATGGAGGAAAGCTTCGTTCCACGGAATTTTTGCATTGGCATCCGTGTTCCAAACGGCGTAGTAGTAATACAAGTAATCGAAGTTAAGAATGAAAAACCAACCGGCCATAGCGACGGTTAGAATAGCGGCTGCCGTCAACCCGATTAATTTCTCCTTTCGTTGGTCCATGAAAATTGCCTCAATGAAAACCAACGGTGCGATGCTCGCGAGGAGATATATCGGCGCAGTTGCACGCGATAGGCAGCAAAGTGCTGCTGCGATTCCCAACAAGCCAAAGTGCCACAGATTTGGTTTTGCCATCGCAGCTAAATACCAACAAATAGTGGTTCCATAGGTAAGGCAAAGCCCAAGATCCATGCGGAAATCTGAGATTCCACCGTTGGAAAAAAATAGGCAGGCGGTCGCTAGAAATGTCAAGCAGCCTAAAGTAGCTGTTGGGTGTTGAAGTCGTTTGATCCGAGTCAGATAGTAAAACAGACTGATTTGGAAGAGTGCCAAATAAGTGACCTGAATCCAAACACCGACTAGGCGAGTCGGCTCAACCCAATCTCCAATGGCGGCAGCGAAAATAAAAGGCAGGCAGACGGTCGTGTAATGAAAACAGCCTTCTTCCAGCCCACTGGATAAACCCTCGGTGTCTGAGACGGTCATCACCCGAAAAAGACTTTCGTAATAGCTCAGTGAATCAAAGAATGGGTTTTGGTGTTGGTAGAGTTGCTGGTTGAGTTCGCAACAGTAAAAACCCAGCAGAACAGAACCAATCAGTGGTACAGAGATCCACGCGAGGAATTGTTTGTTAAACCATTTTTGATGTCGAATTTCGTGAAAAGCGATGTTGTCTGAAATTGTCTTTCGCGATTCAGGCATCAACTGGCTTTTCTGTTGTGGTAGCTGATCGGCTCGCTTCGCTTTGAAGGAATTTCAAGTTCTTGGTTAACGATGTAGGTTGGGCGTCGTCTGACTTCGTCGTAAATTCGACCGACGTACTCTCCAAGTACACCAATCGCAATCAATTGGAATCCACCCAGTCCAAGAATTGCAGACGCGAGGGTCTTAAAGCCGAATGACGAAGTCCCCTGCCCTCCGATTTCTGTTAGGGCGAAATAACTAATGGCCATGAGTGCAAAACAAAAAACGGTAACACCAATGGCTGTGAGTAACCTAAGTGGTTTCAGGGAGTACCCGAAAATTGCGTCCATCGCATACTCGGTAAGTCGTCCGATGGTTTGTTTGGGGGATCCTCCAGCACGGATTGGACGTTGGAGTGAGATATAAGATTGTCGGAAACCGACCCATGTCCGAAGGCCAGGGAAAAAGCGGTGAGATTCAGACAGGCGACAAACTGCCTCAACTGCCTGACGATCCATTAAACAGAATGTACCCGTGTTGGATGGTATTTTCGCATCGGAGAGATAACGAAAGATTTTGTGAAAAATTTTAAAACCAATTCCACGAATTAGCGATTCTTTTCGCGAAGTTCTTTGGGCGGTGATAATTTGATCACCTTTAAACCAGCGTTCCAGCATTTCCGGAATCAATTCCGGCGGATCTTGTAGGTCACCGTCCATGAGCACGACGCAATCTGCGTGGCTGGATTTAAGCCCTGCATGTATTGCTGCTGGTTGGCCAAAATTTCGTGATAGACGAATTAATTTGATTCGTCCTTTTCGTCCCAAATCGATTGCTGCTGAATTGTGAGAGAGCCAGTGCGCCGTGTCGTCTGTACTGCCGTCATCAATATATATGATTTGAAAGGATGCTTCTGTTTGACGGCAGGCGGCAACAACTCGTTCGTGAAGCTGTTCAATGATTTCTATCTCATTGAAAACAGGGATTACGATATCGAGTTTTGCGTTGGGCATTGGCGCGTAGTTGGGGCGGACAATGGGCGGTTTCCGTGTTTTAAAAGAAGGGTGGTTCTAGGGCAACATCAGGTGCTCGCTAGCAGTTGTTTGCGAGGAGTTCTTACTTGCCAATGATCAACCGGTGTCATCGCTGGGCCAAACCGTTTGAACCTGACCGAACCGGTTGCCAGATTTTTTCGCAAGTCTCTGTTTACTCCGGAAAAATCGGGGCCTGTTGCGAGTGTGAAATTAGATTTGCTTTTTATTCGCCTTTGTTTCGCCTGAGTGTTATCATCGGAAATCGATAAATTGAAGCGACGCTGTATTGGTTCAGGTCGCTGGTTTTTCTTGGTTTCAAGTCCGACTGTCGATCCAATCTTCGAACAAGAAAAAGGTAAGTTGATGACATTGTTATTTAGTAAGTTTCTTGGTGTCGTGCTGCTGTTTAGTATTGCGTTGCCAGATTGTTCGTTTGCGGATGAGCGTCCAAATTTGTTGTTCATTATTGTGGATGATCAATCTCCTTTTGATTTGAAAATATACAACCCAGACTCAAAACTCGACACGCCGGTAATTGACAAAATAGCCCGTGAGGGAATGGTGTTTGATCGGGCGTATCACATGGGAGCGTGGTCGGGTGCCGTTTGTACCCCGTCGCGACATATGGTGATGTCGGGGCGAACGGTTTGGCATTTGCCGCGCAATCGTCGCCGCAAGGACAAGGGATCGGTGACTGAGAAATTGACGGCACCGGAGTTAGCCAATACTTCCATGGCGGCGGTGTTCAATCAAGCGGGTTACGAAACGGTTCGAACATGCAAGAAAGGGAATAGCTTTGAAGCGGCAAACGCCAAGTTCAAGATTCGGAACGATAGTACGAAACGTGGGGGTACAGACGAATCAGGTAGTGCCTGGCACGCGGAACAAGTCCTGCAGTATCTCAGTCAGCGAGAGACAGTAAAAGAAGCGGATCCATTTCTGATTTACTTTGGCTTCTCTCATCCTCATGACACTCGCGATGGAAAACCTGAGCTGTTAGATAAATATGGAGCGATAAATCATAAGGATTCTAGGTCTTTGCCTCCTGCGCATCCATCGCAACCACACTTGCCATCAAACTATTTACCAGCCCATCCGTTTCATCATGGGCACCCGGGACTTCGCGATGAGGTGAATGTATCGGGCGTCTGGAAGAATCGTGACGAACAAACGATCCGGAATGAGATTGGCCGAGAGTTTGCCTGCAGCGAAAATATCGATACCCAGATTGGTCGTGTTCTCAGTAAACTTGAGGCAATGGGTGAGCTTGATAATACTTACATTTTCTACACATCTGATCATGGGATGGCGATTGGGCGACACGGCCTTCAAGGGAAACAGAATCTTTACGAGCACACTTGGCGGGTGCCAATGATCGTGAAGGGGCCCGGAATCGAGCCCGGCACACGTCCACTTGGTAATATCTATTTGTTAGACGTTTTAGCGACGATGTGCGACCTGACGGGAACTGCATATCCAGTGACTAATGAAGGGAAGAGCTTTAAACCTGTCCTTGAAGGGCAGCAGGAAGTTGTCCGCGATGTTTTGTTTGGTGTTTATTGCGGTGGAACGAAGCCAGGCATGCGGTCAGTACGTAAGGGAGACTGGAAGCTGATTAAATACGATGTTCTCGATGGAGAAGTTCGCGAGACTCAACTGTTCAATCTTAAAGACAATCCAGAGGAGTTTATTAAGCAGCATCATGATTCAGAAGTGGTCAAGCTGACCGGGAATACACCTGCTGAAGGACAGTTGAATCTGGCCGATGATCCAAAACATGCGGAGAAACGAAAAGAGATGGAGGCTCTGCTTTATCGGGAGATGGTAAGGTTGGACGATCCCTATCGCCTGTGGGACCAAACGCCAATCCAGGGAAAGGATGCAGTCAAATGAAAAATGCTTTTGCGATAGCTGCTTTTTATTTATCCGTTGTTTCGGGCATCGGACAGGGAGCGGGCGGGGGGGGGGGGGGTTGGGGGGGGTGTTGTGGGGTGGGTTGT
>JAALLA010000055.1:4280-8754 GCA_011087765.1 Pirellulaceae bacterium | reverse complement strand
GGGGCCAAGGGCACATCCAGGAAAATGATTCAGGCACATGAGAAATGCTTTCGGGATAGCTGCTTTTTTTTTACTCGTCGTTCCGGCCATCGGACAAGAACAGCCCAATGTAGTTTTTATCATTTGCGATGATCTTGGTTACGGGGATGTTCAATGCTTGAATCCTGAACACGGAAAGATAAAAACGCCCCACGTTGATCAGTTGGCCTCCGAGGGCATGATTTTCACGGATGCTCATTCGGGGTCCTCCGTTTGCACGCCGACTCGTTATGGTCTTTTGACTGGCCGTTACAGTTGGAGAACTAAGCTGCAAAAAGGAGTTGTCCAGGGTTTTTCTCCGTGCTTGATTGCAGAAGATCGACCGACGGTCGCCGGATTTTATCAGGCTCAGGGATACGATACTGCCATCATTGGCAAGTGGCATTTAAACTTTGAGTATCTTGATCCTCAATCGGGTAAACCACTAAAGGCAAAAGGGAAAGCGTTGCCACCGGTGGGAGCAACGATTCCCGATGGTCCCGTTCATCGAGGGTTTGATTATTTCCATGGGATTCACCACGCCCGCAGTATGGAAGCAATCATTGAAAACGGGGAAGTGATTGAGCACGATCCTGTCGAGAATTTCCTTCCCAGAGTGACAAAAAAGAGTGTCGACTATATCAATTCCCGGACAGGAAAAAAGAAACCTTTCTTTCTATACGTACCACTTGGATCGCCCCACACTCCGATCGTCCCAACGGGCCGTTGGGTTGGAAAGAGTGGATTGGGGGAATACGGCGATTTTGTCATGCAGACGGATCATGCCGTTGGAGAGATATCGAAAGCGCTTCAGGCTCAGGGTTTCAGCGAAAATACACTTGTGATTTTTACGAGTGACAATGGCTGTTCCAAGGCGGCTGACATTAAAGGGCTGGCTGAGCAGGGGCACTGGGTGAGTGGTGAGATGCGGGGGTCGAAGGCTGATATCTGGGACGGTGGTCACCGCGTTCCGTTCATTGTTCGCTGGCCTGGGAAGGTTGCGTCCGGCTCGCATTGTTCTCAGTTGATCTGTCTAACCGATTTTTTCAGAACGACTGTCGACGTGCTGGACGCAGAGGTCCCTGCCGGAAGCTGCGAATACAGTGTCAGTGTCTTGACAGCTTTATTGGGAAAGCAAATTGATTCCCAGCGTACCGGTGTAGTCCATCACTCGATATCCGGTCACTTTGCGTATCGTGTTGGAGACTGGAAGTTGTTACTTGCCCGGGCGTCTGGTGGATGGAGTTCGCCCAAAGAGAAAGATATGGGCCAAGATTCAGACGAGGCACAGCTTTATAATCTAGCGAAGGATCCAAGAGAACAAAATAATCTTTACAATCGTCAGCCGGATGTCGTAAAAAAAATGCTGTCCCAGTTAGTCAGCGATGTGGAGTCTGGGCGAAGTGTGCCCGGTCCTCAGGCGAGCAACGATGTCGGCAATATCATTCTTTGGAAATCAAAGCGTACTGAGTCAGGGAATTCGAAGAAGGATTCCAGGCGTTAATTCATGGATCAATTTACTCTCTTTCATTGAGGCGAGGGAGTAGTTACTACGATCCAAATCAAGTTGCTAACACGGGAAATGTTAGGCTCAACTATTTAAACAAACTAACAAGAGGTATGGTTATGGTGTTTCGCGGTGTGATGTTTTTGAGTCTGATCTGGTTTTTAGCGGCACCGATTGAATTGGTCGCAGATGCTCCACCTGCTCGTCCGAATGTCCTTCTGATAATGTCGGACGACTTAAACACGGCACTCAGTGGATTTGGTCACCCTCAATGCAAGACACCGAATCTGGATCGGTTGGCCCGACGAGGGGTTAGTTTTCATCGAATGTACTGTCAGTTTCCCGTTTGTGGGGCCTCGCGTTCGTCGATGATGAATGGACTGTATCCTTATAGCACAGGCGATTTGAAAAACACAACAATCTTTCGCAAGTATCGCCCCGATGCGGTGACCCTTCCGCAGTTGTTTTTAAACAACGGATACTATGTTGCTCGGGTTGGAAAAATCTATCACATGGGAATTCCGCAGGAAGTGATTAATGGGACGGCGATTGCCGACGACCCGAAGTCATGGGGCGAGGTTTATAATATTCAATGTGGTGAACAGAATTTGCCGGGTAAAAAGATTCAACATTCGCCGGGTTGGGAGAGTAGTCAGACATTTCAACGGGTTGAGGCGACTGATGGTGATTTGGCGATGGCCGATGGCTTAGCGGCAACCAAGACGATTGAACTGATGGAGGAACATCGGGACGAGCCATTTTTTATCGCCTGCGGGTTTGTGCGACCTCACGTGCCATTAGTCGCGCCCGAGGGTTATTTTAGGATGTATCCCGAGCAAGAAATGATTCTCCCTCAAGTGCCCGCCGATGATCTTGAGGATGTTGGTCAGGCGACGAAAGCGTATAAAACGAATGAATCACTGAAAATTACAACGGAACAAATGCCCGGTATTTTGAGCGCCTACTACGGGTGCGTGAGCCACATGGACTTTCAAGTGGGACGTCTGCTAGATGCCCTCGAGGAGCTCGATTTGAAACAAAAAACGCTTGTTGTATTTACCAGTGATCATGGGTATCACCTTGGAGAGCATCACAAATGGCAAAAGCAGCATTTGTTCGAAGAAACTGCCAGAGTCCCGTTTATTTTCAGTGCACCTTGGTTGGATAAGGTGCATGGCAAATCAACGCAACACATGTGTGAGTTAGTCGATCTCTACCCGACCGTCAGTTCGCTGTGTAACTTAAACCCTCCAGAGTACCTGCAGGGGCAAAGTATGGTTCCAATTCTCAAAGATGTAGAGACGAATTTGTGGAAGAAGGATACTGTGTTTACTGTTTCCACGCGTGAAGGCGCGAGTCTTCGGAATGGCAAGTATCGCTATACAGAATGGGCTCGTGGCGCGAAGGGCGTAGAGTTGTACGATTTGGAAAACGACCCGGGGGAATTTTCCAACGTTGCCGATCAAACGGAGTATCGTTCGATCCGCGATGACCTCGCGGATCAGATGAAAAAGAAACGTCGATCAGCGGCCAGCGCGCTTAAGTCAAAATAGAATTTCTAAATAATACCGGGTCATTCTTAATTTTTTTTGAGTCGGGTGAGCGGAAGAGCCACTGAATCGAACAAGCGCTCAACGTTATTTTTTACCTGAGTCCGGATAGTGAGAGAATTAATGCCTAGCTTAAAAACAATTGGAATCATCCTCGGTTGTTGGATTTCAATTCTGCAGAATAGCTACGGGCAGGATGAGACGGTCGTATTCAATCGGGACGTTCGGCCGATCCTGTCAGATCGTTGTTTTTTATGTCACGGGCCAGACCGGACCAGCGAACAAGCCAAGGCGACTGATTTGCGATTGGATGACCGTGCTTCAGCAATAGAATTTGACGTTTTTGATTTTGATAATCCAGCTGGAAGTGAATTAATTGCGAGGGTGACATCGGCAGATCCGGAGGCCAAAATGCCACCTCCAGAATCTCAAAAACACGCACTCTCCAAAGCGGAAGTCGCAATTCTAAGTCAGTGGATTGGAGAAGGGGCCAAATATGAAAGACATTGGTCCTATCGTTCGCCTCGGCGTCCTGCGCTGCCGGTGATTGAGGATTCGACAAGTGTGTTTAATGCGATCGATACTTTCGTGGTCCAACGATTGAAGCTAGAGAATCATGAGCCGTCGTCGGTGGCAAGTCGGAGTGCTTTAATCCGGCGAGTGACGTTTGATCTGACAGGGTTGCCGCCATCGGTCTCCGAGATTGAAGCGTTTGAAAATGACCAAGCGCCGCTCCGGATCGCTTATGGCAAAGTTGTTGACCGATTGCTTTTAAGTACGCATTACGGGGAGCAAATGGCACGATTTTGGCTGGACTCGGCAAGATATGCTGATACCAGTGGCTATCAATATGACCGCGAGCGGAAACAATGGGTTTGGCGAGACTGGGTAATCAACGCCTTCAATACTAATATGCCATTTGACCAGTTTACCATCGAACAAATCGCAGGAGATCTGTTGCCGGACGCGACGGATCAAACGCGTTTGGCGACCGGTTTCAATCGCAATCACCCAATTACGATTGAGGGTGGAGTTGTGGATGAAGAGTATCGGACTGAATACGTCATCGACCGCGTCGTCACCGCTTCGACGGTTTGGTTAGGGCAGACATTCACTTGTGCGCGTTGTCACGACCACAAATACGATCCCGTTTCTCAGGAAGATTTCTACCGTTTTTTCGCCTTTTTTAACAACGTGCCTGAGCGGGGGCTCAATGGGTTTACACCCAATCTAGTGGTCGCTTCACCGCTTGATTCAGCGCAGAAAAAGTTGAGCCGCCAGATTGAAGAGCTTGAGAAAAAATTGGCTGACTTGAATTTCCCCATGGATCAATGGGAAAGTGAGATTCGAAAGCAAGTTGCCAAGTGGGAGATATTGGCTCCGGACAAAGTGGTCTCTG
>JAALLA010000055.1:0-4180 GCA_011087765.1 Pirellulaceae bacterium | reverse complement strand
GGATTAAGATGTTGCACCGCTATGGCGGCTCTCATCAAATCGGAAGGTTCCGGATTTCAGCTTCAAAGACTGCACCCACGGTTGGCCCGCTAGAGGATTTGCTGGCAATTGACCTCGCAAACCGCTCTGTTGATCAAACGAACCGACTAAGAGATTTGTTGGTGATGAGGTTTGGTTCTGAGGAGGCGCGGCAGATCGTTACGGAACTTCGATCCGTTCGGGCAGAATTAAAAAAATCTTTGATTGTGCCTGCCACGATGGTAATGCAGGAGATGCCGCAGCCTCGACCTGTTTATGTTTTGGAGCGAGGGGAATATGACAAACCTGATAAAGAGCGTCCCGTTTCTCCCGGAGTTCCGTCAGCGATTGGCGCGCTCGATGTAGATGGTCCAAAAAATCGACTTGGACTGGCGCAATGGCTAGTGTCCGCCGAACAGCCTCTAACGGCACGAGTTACCGTTAATCGTTTTTGGCAGCGGTTGTTTGGGGTCGGCATCGTAAAGACCAGTGAAGATTTTGGCGCTCAAGGCGAATATCCAAGCCATCCCGATCTGCTCGATTGGCTGTCGGTTGAGTTTATGGAGTCGGGATGGGATGTCAAAAGTATTTTAAAGACGATGGTTTCTTCGCGAACTTATATGCAGTCGTCACGCATCACTGAAGCCAATTTCCGGTGGGACCCAGAGAATCGATTTTTAGCGCGAGGTCCGCGTGTGAGACTCGATGCAGAGGAGATTCGAGATAACGCACTTTCAGTCAGCGGCTTACTCAATGTGAAAATTGGCGGTGCGAGTGTCTATCCCTATCACCCTCAGGGATTGTGGATGGAAGTTAATAATCGTCCAGGCCTTTCTCGGCGGTACCCACACCAGACGCAGGCGGATCAATTGCATCGCCGAACGCTGTACACATTCTGGAAACGAACTGTACCTCCTCCGTCGATGGCTACGTTTGATGCACCGAGTCGCGAGTATTGCGTTGTTCGGCGATCGTCCACCAATACTCCATTGCAGGCGTTAGTGATGCTTCATGATCCGCAATTTGTAGAAGCCGCGCGTTTTTTAGGAAAGCGAATGCTCGATTCAAATCAGGCGTCTATTGAATCAAGGATCGCGTTTGGTTTTAAGTGCTGCACTTCCCGGGAACCAACAGAAGAAGAGTTGAAGATTTTGGTGGCTACTTATCGCCAACGGCTAGATCAGTATCGAGCAGATTCATCTGCTGCGGAACAGGCGATTGGGGTTGGCGGAATTAAAATAACCGCCGGGACGGCAGTTGCCGAGCTTGCTGCTCTGACTCAGGTTGCCCGGATGTTAATGAATTTAAGTGAATTTTTGACTAAGGGTTGAATGAGATGAATCCACTTGATGATTATTACCAACGTCAGAACCGCCGCCAGTTTCTGGGATCTTCCTCTCGGATTGGAGTTGGGATGGCTGCGTTTTATTCATTGCTAAGTTCGGGGCAACCCGTGGCAGCGATGGATGACAAGCGAACGTCCTTGGCGATTTCGAACGGCCCGGGTTACGGGCCGGGGAATCCCGGGCCGGTGCATTTTCCTCCGACGGCGAAACGAGTGATTTACCTTTGTCAGTCGGGAGCACCCTCGCAAATCGATACATTCGATTACAAGCCGACGCTCAGCAAGCTGAACGGGCAGGAGTTGCCTGATTCGATTCGAAATGGACAGCGACTGACGGGGATGACTTCCGGGCAAACAAAATTTCCCGCTGCTCAGTCGATTGCCCCGTTTCGACAACATGGAAAGAGTGGTCAGTGGATTAGCGACTTGCTGCCGCACCACCACAAGATCGCTGATGATATTTGCATAATTAATTCTATGTACACCGAAGCGATCAATCACGATCCGGCGATTACTTTTTTCCAAACGGGCCATCAACAACCCGGCAGGCCATCGATTGGCGCCTGGGCAAGTTACGGGCTGGGATCGGAAAGTGAGAACTTGCCAGCTTACGTGGTGCTGCTAGATAAAAACAGTGATCCTCAAGCCCAGCCGAATTATTCCCGGTTGTGGGGTTCGGCATTCCTGCCGAGTAATCATCAGGGCGTAAAATTGAGGAGTGAAGGGAATCCCGTTTTGTATTTGAAAGATCCAACGGGAGAGACGTTGGCACAACAGCGTAAGATGCTAGATGATTTAGCTCGCTTGAATGCGTTGCATAAGCAAACGGTTGGCGACCCGGAAATTGAGACTCGAGTCGCCGCCTATGAAATGGCGTTTCGCATGCAAACATCCGTTCCTGATTTGACGGATATTTCAAATGAAACTGAGGCAACGTTTAAGCTGTATGGCGATGAGGCTAAGCTTCCGGGAACACATGCTTCGAATTGCCTGCTTGCCAGACGACTGGCTGAAAAAGGTGTTCGCTTTATTCAGATCTATCACCGTGGTTGGGATCACCACTCCGGCCTCCCCTCGCGCCATCGAAAGATTGCGAAAGAAGTTGACCAGGGATCTGCAGCATTGATTATGGATCTCAAAGCGAGAGGAATGCTGGAAGATACGTTAGTGATTTGGGGTGGAGAATTTGGAAGGACAGTTTATCGCCAAGGTGGTAATGAAAGTAATTTTGGGCGTGACCACCACCCGCGGTGTTTTTCGATTTGGATGGCAGGCGGCGGCATCAAATCGGGGTTTCGTTACGGAGAGACAGATGATTGGTGTTACAATATTACTCGCGACCCGATGCATGTTCACGACCTAAATGCAACGTTACTGCATACATTGGGAATCAATCATGAGGCGTTAACCTATCGCTTCCAGGGCCGGGATTACCGGTTGACGGATGTGCATGGAAACGTGGCAAATTCGATTTTGCAATAATTGAAATCAAATGACTTTAGTGATTTGGCGGATTTAGTGTCGATGCTGAGCACGCTGCCATGGTTGCCCGTGAGAACTCGCCTGTCGGAAACAGGGCGAGTTGTTCCTCCAGATTCACGAGCATCACTTAAGGTGGTTTAGGCCTGAATTAGCTTAGGAAGAAACGGTCGAACACGCTAGAATCTAGCCAATACTAAGATCAACCATTCAGTTGAGATTTGGATGATTCGATTTCGCTGTAAAAATTGCGGGAAGAAACTGAAAGCCAATGAGCAAATTGTTGGTCGACGCGTGCGCTGTACGAAATGTGACAGCGTCGAAGTCGTTCCTGAAGAGGGAATTACCTCCAAGTCTTCCGGAAAAAATACTGCTGAGAAAAACACTTCGGAGAAGAACGCTCTCAACATCGACTCGTTGGCAGTTGCAAAAAAATCAGGAGATGCGGTCGGATCACCAATGGATTTGGAAGTTCGTTCTGAGGTCGACCATTTCGAATTTTCGATTCCTGCGCTAAGTCCGTCAGGTGAAAAGAGCCTGCTGGGGCAATCACCGAATAAAGACAAGCAGGCATTCACACCCCAGTTTCAACTGGCCAGTAAAGAAGTTTCACGCGCTCGGCGATTGGTGATGTTTGGGATGATTGGCGGCTTCCTACTTGTGACCGTGTTGGTTGCCGTAAACTTTGATCGGCTCATCAAAGCCCGCAGAATGATCTCCACGGATTACGAACAGTTATCAGAGGTTGTTTACTACCGTAACGCTGTAAAGAAGCTTGAGAAATCGTATCGGATGATGGATATTGCCGGGCGCACTTACTTAGCAATGAATCCCAATAACGAGCGTGTGGCAAGAGAATTTGAAGAAGCTAAATCTGCAACTTTGAGCCGAACTCGGAATTCGGATTTGGAAAAAAATGTTGAATCTTATTTTCGGCAAGGTGAGGATGTGAAAGCCAAGGCTTTATTGGTCAATACTGCAGTGGAATTGGAGGCGTGGCGAAAAGAAATCGACCTGAAAACCAAGGCATTTTCAGAAGCTACGTATTGACCCTCGCAGTTCTGGTTTTCAGAAAACCATCAACGGTCAGAATAGCTTTAGTCATCTAAAGGGAAATCTGATTTCCCGAAAAACATCATGTGTTGCCACGGTAATTTGTTAAATTCTTTGACGAGTGTAAAACCATTGGCGTTTAGTTCCTTGTTGACTTGTTTTTTACTCATCTTGTGAAGTGGCTTGATAGGAACCTTGGGATCTTCTTCGCGATATTCTACAAGCACGACAAGTCCATCCGGTTTTAAACTCTTCCGGATAGAAGCGAGCATTTCTTTTGGATGC
>JAALLA010000312.1 GCA_011087765.1 Pirellulaceae bacterium | reverse complement strand
GATTAATTCGTCCATTTTAGGATGAAGGTAGGCCAGTGTTGTGAGGCACAGTAATAACCCAGCGGCAATTCCAATTTCGAGGAAAACGTGAGTTCGATTGCGGAGCCGGCGGTTGAGCCAAAGTTCCAGGAATATCACGAAAATAGTCACTGCCGCGGCAAGGTTGAGCCAGTCGGTGACAACTTGGGTGATGAACCCCTGAGTTCTCGAAGAGCCAAGAATTTCACTTCCAACGGGAACGACAACGGAAGCATAAAAAGTAAATCCGCCCCACCATGTTGCGAATGCAAGGAGAAGTGTAATTCGAATGAAAATGCTGGCAAATTGGCTCAATGTCAACTCGCTGTTGGCGACGCCCGAAAAATTGGGCTCAGGAAGGTAACGATCGTTTTAAGACTTAGGTGATGTTACCAGATGTTTGAGCGTACGTCCTGTCAACCAAACACTGTGTTTTAGATTTGCTACAGAATTTCTTGGAATAAATCGCGTCCGCGTGATTGGGATGCGAGTCGTGTTCCATCTTGCCTTGTAGGGTTCATCGCCACGTAAGAAGTCAAACTGTTGTAAGCCCAGAGCGATGGCTCGCTGGATTGCAATGGAGCAAATTTGGTAGCCGGGTTCGAGGCGCATTCTGGATGTGTCCATCCCAGATTGGTAAAGGTAAAAGGTGCTTTCACTGCTAAGAAAAAGCGCCGCAGCGAGAGGTCTTTTTTCAAAATTTATGATGAGTAGTTCGGCCAGGTTTTTATTATTTAGAGATAGAAAAGCTCGTTTTAGAAAATGTTCAAAATCGGTAACCGCAAAGCACCCGGGTTGGCCCAGCATTTTTCGTCGTTTTTGGTGAAGTTCAACGAAGATTTTCCAGAGTTGTTCAGTTGAGTACCGCGAATCAGCAGTTGAAAGAACCTCAGTGTCTGCACTTGCAAGTCGCTTGGCTGCTGAATTGGTTTTGCGGCGCATGTTTTTACTAAATTTTGCGTTCAGTTCCTCCCATGTGGAAGGAAGCTCAACCTGCCAACCTCCTTCGAGATCCGTTGTGTGGTGTTTCATGCCGTTGGCGGTGAAAACCTCGCAGAGATAGTTAGCTACTGGATCTTCCGGCGAGATGCCCTCCAGATCGATGACATCAATGCGTCCTAAAGTTTTAGGGCAGCCGATATTTCCAATTAGCCAGTCAATTGCGACGCGATTGAATTCCCGATGATTTTCCTCACTGGCAATTAGGCGAAGGTAGTCACTGCAGGCGTCACCAGACCCCAAAAACCTGATTTTGTTGAGCAGCGGTTGTGTGCGATCAATGCACCAAGGCGCAATCCCAATCCACTGGTCGTCTTTGTCAATTCCAACGAGTACTGCGAGTTCGAGTTCTTTTCCAAGAATTTGAAACCAGTTTGCCATCCAGTCAAATTGAAAAAATGGGAAGCTGCCCGCGAGGGCGTCCCAGTGAGCGCGATCACGTTCTAATTCGGAGAGGTTTTTGTAAAGCTTCAAGCGCATTGTGTTACTTAGCCAGAGGTTGATTGTTTAGCGGGACCGACGGTCTGTGGGTCTGGGCGATTTTCAAATTTCTTTCTGAGAGAAATCCATTTTTTTCGCAGGATCTTTGTTAGCGGTTGTTCCAGCCAATGAGTGAATGCTGCGGCAATGCCAATGACGGCGGCAGTGGTCAGGAGAAATGCGAGTGCGGGATAGCAGCCAGCAAGTTCCAATTGCCTCATAATTAAAGTGCCGAGGTTGTTGTGAACGAGGTAGAGCGAATATGAGATAAAGCTGATGTAAACGAGCGGTTGAAAGCGGAGCAAGGGGACCCGCCCGAAGGCACTGGCGGTCAACAAACCAAACATCAGGACAGTGGCCAGGGGATTATGTTCTCGGAGGTCAATTGCGTGGTAAACAATACCACTCAAAACAATACCGCCCCAAAGAACCCAGGTGTTGCCTCGCTTTGATCTCAATTCATTGAGTAGGATTCCCATTGCAAACAATGGCATCGTTCGGATGAACAGAAGTTCTTCCATTACGTAAAAAGTTGAATTCCAATCCGACTCGGGATACCAAAGTTTAAATTTAGTAAAGGTGGTTCCCAGTATCAGGCAGACTGAAACAGCGACCATCATTGTGCGGACGGGTTTATCGAGTAGGCCTAAGAGCAAAAGAAACATGAGGAATACATAGAACAGCATCTCAACCTGAAGCGTCCAGGTTACTGGTTCCATATTTTCATAACCAAGGAGGTTCGGCATTGTTGTCAGGTTTGCCATCGTCCACTCTACCGTAGGTGGTGTATTGAACATTGGGATATAGGCGAAGAGCAAGACATTGAGCAAAATTACGATCCAGTAAGATGGGAAAATTCTGATCCACCTTGCGCTAATGAAATTTGCCGAATCTCGTTTACTTAAAAGCGTCATGGCGTTAACCAAACCGCTGAGCATGAAAAATAATTGGACCCCGTATTTCCCGTACGGGAATTTGTATCCGATGGGCGAGGTAAACCCGTACTTTTCTTCGTAGACCCACGTGAAGTGAAACAAAAGCAAATTCAAGCACGAGAGCGCACGAACGGCATCTAGTTCCAAAATCCGTTTCGACTTGGGCTTAGGTGGCGTTGTTGGGAGTAGTTGAGTCATGCGAGGGGCAGTAGCAATGTTTTTACGGATTTCGGTGGTTTGGCGGCATCAATTTAGAAAGGTTATTTCACGTTTAAATGGTTTAGGGCGAAGCGGTTTGATTTCGAGACGATTGGGGTGGCATCGGACGGATTTCTTCGGGTTAAATCAGTCTGAACGGTTATAGGTGCTGTCAAAAAAGCAAGGAATTGCACTCCAAAACAGTGGAAGTGGGGAGCGCTTTTCAAAAAAATTTGGCTGAATTTTGATAGCAATTTCGGTAGTCCAAAAAAAAAGCCTGCAATCTGTAATCACGCTTTCCGTAATTGGTGCGTTTTTTTCGGGTAATCAATTGCATTTTTATTTCTGGTTATATTTTTCTTAAAGTTTGACATCAGAAGATGAAAACTTCTCTTGACCCAAATCGCAGGTTTCAATAACTTGCCAATCCATCAAGGGTTGAGTGTTAAACACATCAGCACTTGATCAGAAATAAGAGTTGTTTTGTGAAGGCGGATTGCATTGGGATTGACTCGTTCAATTCTGCGATCAGCAAGTCGAGACGCTGACATGGATGTTGCGTTAGAAACTTGTGGCCTAAGCAAAGCTGAAGCCGATCAAAGCATGGATGCGGAGATCGAACTTCGTCCAATCGCTCTCGGACTTACTGAGGTGTTCTAAGCCCCCCTGGAACCCAAAGTTGCCGAGGGTGTTTTTTTTTGCGCTGTTGGTTGTTGGTTGTTGGTAAATGGAATCAGCTTCGGATCGTTAGTGGTAAGGAGAGCGGGCTCGATGAAGATCAAGCGGTATCAAGTTGACGCGTTTACCAATACGCTCTTCGCGGGGAATCCCGCTGCAGTCTGTGTCGTTGACGAGCCGCTCGCCGACTCGCTGATGCAGGCAATCGCGGCTGAAAATAACCTGGCCGAAACAGCGTTTGTTTGGGGGAGTGGTGGTGAGTATGAGATTTGTTGGTTTACGCCCGTCTGTGAGGTTGATTTGTGCGGGCATGCGACGCTGGCCAGTGCCCATGCGTTAATGGCCGGAGAAGGGGTCGGGGAGGACGTGATCCGATTTAATTCACGACAGCGCGGTTCTCTCATCGTCACCAAACGCAATACGTTTTACGAACTAGATTTTCCTCGAACTGGTTTTGCTCGACAGTCGGTTGACGAGTCCCTGGCTAAATGTGTAAGTCAATCGCCTGTTGAGTTTTGGTCTGCAGGAGAGGATTCACTTTTGGTTTATTCTGATTCTGAAGCGGTCGCCCA
>JAALLA010000054.1:1721-23121 GCA_011087765.1 Pirellulaceae bacterium | reverse complement strand
TCAATTCTTTGGACGACGAAAGGGCGCTGATGTCTCCCTCATCTAATTCGGACTCGTCGCGTTCGGGAACTTTGACTAAACCAAGATCAGCGACCTTTACTAGCCCCTCCTGATTAACCAACAGATTCGCTGGCTTAATATCCCGATGAACCATCCCGGCATTGTGGGCGCACTCCAGGCCCCGAGCCGCTTGCAAAACATAATTCGACGCCTGTTCTGGATCTAATTTTTTATTGTTCTTGATTAGATCCTGAAGAGATTGCCCCTCTACCAATTCCATACTGAAATAACAATTTCCACGATCGTTACCCATGTCGTAAATCTGAACGACATTAGGGTGAATCAACTGGGCAGCCGCAAACGCCTCGCGCGTGAACCGAACCATCATCGATTCATTCTTAAGGAGATGAGACTTAACAACCTTTAATGCTACTTTTCGGTCTAGTGATATTTGTTTTGCAAGGTAGATCGAGCCCATCCCGCCTTCACCTAATAAACCGATGAGCTGATAAGGACCAATCTCAGCTGGAAATCCCGATGCAGATTCTGCAGCCTCATCTACAGGCGGAGGCAACGGTGAAAAATCGATCGATTTTGTTTTTGGTCGATCCAGCACATCAGAATTTGCCGCCGTATCGTCTGACTGTCCGGTTGCAACCGTCAAATCTAACTCGGGACCTTCTGCTGGAGCGCCGGAGGAATTGGCAGATTCTGCTTGTTCTTTTTCTGGTGGAGTCAGCGGCGAAAAATCAACTGTGTTTGCGATTGGACGACCGCGGACACCGGAACCCGCCGCCGTATCATCGGATTGCCCAGCCGCCAACGTCAAATCCAGTTCAGAATCCTCTGTTGGAGAATCCGGAGTTTCATTCTCACTGGATGGACCACCCTCGGCACCGCCGCCCTCCTTCAGTGCTTCCTCAATCGGAACCAATTTTAACGGCGATACTGAACTGTCCGAATTTCGGACCTGAGTTACCTCAATGTTTGAAATGTAACCAGTATCTAGATAAAACTGCCGGTCCTTATCTTGGCTGATAAAAAGCTCAAACCGCGTGTTACAAAAATTACATACCGGACAAAACGAACCCACCGCTGGATTCGCAACAGCGAATTCGGCACTACAGCGGGGACAGTTTAATCTCAACATGCGGTTCATCGACAAACGAAAATGGACAAAAGACCTAGACTTACGAAAAAATGGAATCGAGAACAAAACTGCGCACACGATTTAATCGCAAAATCTTCCACAGATTCCCGAAATTAAAAACGGCGTATTTGATTCGAAAAATCCAGCTTTCTTTCCGAGTGCGAATAACTCGCCTTAACCCTTCAACCGAACAAACCATGCCTAATCGGCCTCGCTTAGCGGTGCGGCCTATTTTTTCATTTGCTTTAATTCGTTGGTTCTATGCCGAAGAAACTGATTTGAAATTTTGGCTGACTCGGCTTTCTCAGCCGTGCCATAATCCCAAAACTTCTGAATCACTCCTTCTATCTCCGGGTAATCAGCACCCGTATCGCCGATCTTCGTCCGCTTCGCAGCAAGTTGCCGTTTCAGACTTTCTACGATCGCACCGTAGTTTGGATTGTCATATTGGTTTACGTTTTCGCTCGGATCCTTCTTTAAATCGTAAAGCTCCCACGCTGGCGGAGTCCGAACGTCTTTAGCTCCGTAGCCTGCACCATAATAAAAGATGAGCTTGTAGTCTTTGGTTCGGATTCCAACATGTCCCGGGTTGTCATGGTGAGCCATGTGCATCCAATACCGATAGTAGGCAGATTGCTTCCAACCTGGCGTTTCTTTTCCCGTTTCACAAATTTCTTTAAAACTCTCCCCCTGCATATAGTCCGGAGTTTTCACACCAGCAAAGGCTAACATGGTTGGTGCGAAATCGACATTCTCGATAATCGCATCGGTCTTTAAGCCAGCAGGAATCGATTTTGGATAGCGAACCAAAAACGGCATGCGCTGAGACTCTTCGTACATCCAGCGTTTGTCTTGATAGTCGTGCTCACCAAGCATGAATCCTTGGTCTCCAGTGTAGATAATCAACGTATTATCCAACTGCCCGATTGACGTTAGATAGTCAAACAATCGTTTTAGATTATCATCTACGCCTTTGACACAACGCAGATAAGCCTTGAGATATACGTTATAGGCGGCTCGCTTTGCTTCTTCGTCAGATAGTTCGGGATCAATCTTAAAATCCGCAGCGTAACTACGCCTGGGGTTTCTTCTACCAATTGAGGTTCCAATGTGTGGAACAAGTTCATCGTTTTCACCGCGCGTCGCGAGAGAACCAAAATTCGGATCTCGCTTCCACATGTTTTCAGGTTCTGGAATTTCAGTATCCGCCAAATAAGACTCATATCGAGGTGCATATTCAAAATAGTCGTGCGGAGATTTGTAGTGATGCATCAAAAAGAACGGGCGCTCCCGATCCCAACCCTCTTTCAACCAATTGATTGTTAAGTTGGTGATTGCATCCACCGAATGCATCCCTTCAAACTTGATTGTATTTTTAGGCCACTTTTGGTCACCCCGAACTCGAAACTCCGGATTAAAATATTTACCCTGCCCTGGCAAAACACAATAATGCTCAAATGCACCGGGCTCCATTTTCAAATGCCATTTTCCAATCATCGCGGTCTGGTACCCGGCCTTTTTCATCTCAATCGCGAGATATTGTTGGTCGGCCGGTACTTTTCCCCGAAGGTCATATACACCATTTATATGGTTATACTGCCCAGTCAGAACGCAAGCTCGACTTGGAGAGCAAATTGAGTTTGTACAAAATGCATTTTCGAACATGACTCCTTCACGCGCAAGTCGGTCTATCGTGGGCGTAGGATTAAGACCAGCTAATCGACTGCCGTATGCTCCCACCGCTTGACTGGTATGATCATCAGACATGATGTAAAGAACATTTGGCCGTTCGTCGGCACTGGCGTCGACTAACAAAACAGAGGCAATTGTAAGAAAACAAAAGACGGCCGCAAAACCAGTTACCTTAATTGGCATGAATAACTCCACAGACGGTTTGCAATAAAAGAATTTATTGTAGGGCGAATCGTAGACTTCGTCTACAAAATGACGCAACTCAAATTCCCTCGATACCGGAATGTGAGCAGGCCTGCCAGCTAAAACGCGACGCCAATCTTAAACCGAGACTTAAACCGCAACCCAACTGCAAATTAGAGCTCGACTTGATCCAAACGGCGTGCGGAGTCTGCCATTCCATACACCTGAGCAAGTTTCATCAAAGCCCCAACAAGTTGCTCCCGGGGTTTCAACTTAGATTTCTGCCCCAGCTCCGATTTCAAGTACGGAATCGCTACTTCCATCAAACTTCGACGCTGACTTACCGATAGCTCCGAATCCGCCATTTCCAAATAGGATTCACAAAGGAGATTTGAAACGTTAACCAATGACAAATTACCGAGCTCACTTATCGCGTCGACCACGGTTCCCGGATCACCAGATCGAATTCCCAATTTCCTAATTTCCTCTAGGAAAATTACGTCTTGAGCAACATCATTCGTAAGCCGATCTTCCAATGCCTGTGCCGCCATCAATGCGCGGCCCGACGAAAGATCAGACACCGACTCGTACTCTTGTTCCATCCGAAAACTTGAGATCCCTTCCTGTTGGGCTTTTTTATTTGGAAACTTGACTTTTCGCTGGACTTTCCCAAGGGAGTCGAAACCAAAACGAGAAAAATGTCGGATACCGTCACAGGAATGGCCAGCAGCCTCCGACTCCGTCAACAACCTTTCAATCTGTGCTCGGTAATCTTTACCATCAACCTGATTCACGGCATAAAAAGCTGCCAGTTGTTTATTCCAGGTCGGGATATCTTTGATACTCCCCTGTTTAGCCAAAACCACAGCTAATTGAGGCGGAAGAAACGAATATTCGTATGTAATATTCGAGCCAGCATTACGCACGATAACCTTATCTTGGTCCGATTCAACAAGGCTAATTATTTGTTTAGAGACTTCGAGTTCTTGTCCGCCCAGAATTTCAGTACTGCTAGAGATGACTTGCGCCCAAAACCCATCACAAAGATCGTAGATCTCTACGAATTCGTCCACCAACCCGGCCACTTCCAATTGATCTTCAACAAATTCAGAACCGACTTCTGAGCTGACTGAATTTTTAATTTGCTGTGCATTTTCGATCGCTCGCTTCGCACGAACCCTGTCACGACGAAAAAGGCTATGGCGAGCACGATTTAAGTAACGCTCGTACTGAGCCCGCTGTAAATCGTCAAACTTCACTAAGACAGATGCTTTCGGGCCTTTCTCATCACTCGGCATTGCCTCTTTCTCATCTGGATTTTCATCTTTGGATTCGAAATCTGAATCCATTCCCTCAGGCTTGATGTCATCGTCACCTTTCTTGTTGGCCATCTTTTCTTCCCGATCAGACTGTCTGATGGCATCTTCATCAAGTTCATCCAGTTTATTCAGATCGACTCTCGGCAGCGGACGCGGATCGACATCAGGGTCACTGGATACGTCTGATGGCGAGACAATTGGCTTAACACCGAATCCGTCATCTTTCGGATCTCCAGCGGTCGTCCCTGCAGAAGTTGGATCTTTCGCATTTGCCAATCCGCCAAGATCCTCAATCACGCTCCAATTCTGGAAGATTGAATAGGCACCGCCGGCTAACATTGCAAACATAAGCACGACCACCAAAACCGCAAACTTTTTACTACTTCGGCGGCGACGACGAATCACCCGACTAATTTTTAGGTCCCCCATCATCGGCGAACCTGACTCTTCAGGCTCAACCGGCTCTTGCGGCAGCGGCTTTGCCAATGGAATCGCCATCGGCAAACCAGTCTGCGACGCAACCGCTACCGGCTTGGCAGCAATGGGAGGCATCGTGGAATTAACTTTAGTGGGGGGAATTGACGGTGGCGAAACGACCTCAGCTGGCGATGGCGGATTAAGATCACGGACTGGAGATTCTACTGCTGGCTTGGGCGCACCTTTGCCAGGCCTTTTCTTGGACGGTGGATCTAAAGACGGATCGGGCTTCGTTGAGATCGATGCCTTGCGTTCACGCGTCTTCGATTGCAACTGATCGCAATAAGACAGCCGGGTCTTTGGGTTAGATAAAACCTTTTGAGCGCGAAGAACACGTTCCTGAATCTCTTCCACCAACTCGTCGTTCTCACCCGCAGGAACCTCACCAAGCAATTTCAGACATCGTTTTGCCGCTGCATCTACAATCTTTGTGATTTCTTCCTGATCCTTCAGGGAGGGGTTCAAATCGAATAATTCGAAATAGTGCGGCCTGAGGTATTGTGTGTTGAGACCAAGCCATTGTTTATAAGGATTAAATTTTGAGGTCATTGGAAATCAGTTTGAGAAATTGAAAAAACCTTGCCTTGCACTAATTCAAGCAACTTAACCAAACGGTTACAATAGGATTTGGTAAACGGCAGCCGGTTCCCCGAAAGGACGATTGTTAATAAACAGTCCCGGTGAACGCAGCCGATTTTTCGAGATTGGAAAGATCCTCACCTCAAGTCGGTAAACCCTGTTCGGCCCTACCGCGATCGGGACGATCAGATCAACTGATGAGCCAACCCGAGTATCCAAACCAGACCCTTTGCTTCCCCATTCAATTTTGGGGTTTAAATTTTACGTCAGCCCTATTTAGATTCGTTTAGACCTAATATTTATTAGACTTTTTGTCGAGTTCTTCCATGAATGATGAATTTATCAACATTTCGGCTTATAAATTTGTTGATTTGGACAATCTAACCCAGCGCAAGGAAGAATTACTTCCGCTTTGTCAGTCGCTGCAGCTAAAAGGCACCATCCTACTCTCACTCGAGGGAATCAATCTCTTTGTTGCCGGCAAACGAAAAGCGATCGATGAATTTGTTAAGTTTTTGGCACAGAGACCTGAATATTCTAATCTGCCCATCAAAGAGAGCATCAGCGATCATCAACCATTCAGTCGGATGTTGGTTCGGTTGAAAAAAGAGATTATTTCAATGGGAGTGGATAAGATTCGTCCAGTTTCAAAAACCAGCCCCAAACTACCCGCCCAGACATTAAAAAAATGGCTCGACGAGGGTAAAGATGTTACGCTCCTGGACGTCCGAAACGACTACGAAATCGAGATTGGGACGTTTTCAAATGCAGTGCCCATTGGGATTGACCATTTCCGAAAATTTCCAGAAGCGACCCAAGCACTATCTGACGATCTAAAAAACAAACCAATCGTCATGTTTTGCACCGGCGGCATTCGCTGTGAGAAAGCAGGACCGCTGATGGAACAACAAGGCTTCAATGAAGTCTATCAGCTAGACGGTGGGATCCTGCGCTATTTTGAAGACTGCGGTGGTGAACACTATGACGGCGACTGTTTTGTATTTGACAAACGAGTTGCCGTGGATTCTGCGCTAAAAGAATCCGACTACGAGCAATGCTATGCGTGCCAGGCTGTCTTGACGTTGGAGGATCAAAATTCAAAACACTATCAACCGCCACACTCATGCCCCTCCTGTTTCCGAACCGATGACCAGCGCCTCAATGACCTTCTCGAGGAACGCAACAATCTTATTGCTCACAAAACAACTCCCCTTCCAGGGTCATTGCCTTATGACAACATTCGTCCCATGAATGTGCCACTCCGATTCGACCAACACAAAGCCATTGATTTTCTTTCTGGAATGCACGCCAACCTTAAACCCGAATACTGGGTTTCGGAATGCGAGCAGAACCGAATTACCTACAAGCAAAATCCAATTTCTGCTGATACAATTGTCCGCTCTGGCTGGCGAATTGAGCACCATCTCCCACAAACGACCGAACCGGCAGTCAGTAACCGGATCAATGTTCTTTACGAAGACGATGTCATTATTGCGGTTGATAAACCGGCGCCGCTGCCGATGCACCCTTGCGGCCGCTTCAACCGAAACACGCTTGACTACATTATTAACCAGGTGTATGTCGATGAGCAAATCCGAATACTTCACCGGCTCGACGCCAACACGACCGGTGTTGTCATCATGGCAAAAAAGAAGTCGGCAGCCCAGTTTATTCACCCACAATTCGTAAACCATCAGGTGGATAAGACTTACCTCGCCCGCGTTCAAGGGCATCCAGGCGAAGACCATTTTAATTGCAAAGCTTCGATAAGTTCCCAAGCTTCCGCTGCAGGTTCCCGCCAAATCACCGACGAGGGCCGTACTGCGAATACCAGTTTTAAAGTGCTTCAACGTTTTGATGATCAAACTTCTTTAATTGAATGCAGGCCCAAAACAGGACGCACGAATCAAATCCGGATTCACCTTAGCCACCTTGGCTTTCCAATCATCGGAGACCCAACCTACAATTCTGATGGCGAACTTTCCCAGTCTTTGGAACTCGGTGAACCACCAATGTGCCTCCATGCCTACCGCTTAACGCTTATCCACCCGAATACCAAAGAGCGATTAGAAATCCAGACGAACTTACCTAGCTGGGCAACGCTTTAGAATTGCCTGCAACCCTCTTCTCAGAAGGCCAAGGACTGCTGGCGGTTGTTTCAATACTATTCACCGTAACGTTCTTTAAGTGAACTCCGGGATCGTGTACCAAAATTGGATTTCCTGCGTTGAAAAAAAGTTGAGCTTTTCACCCAGCGTCGTTCAGTATCCACATTAAAATTTCTCAAATCCATTTTTCAAATAACGCCGCGAGCTTCTAATCACCTAGATTTTAACGCTCATTCTTCCCGAATTAATCGTTCCAAAAGGCTAGGTTTTTTTCCCGCCAGCTTTGCTTGTTTGTTTTTATGCGCGTATCTTATAAAATGGAGTATTCTTTTTCTCAACAATTTATCAAAACCTCTTCCGAGAGACCCGATTTGATAATTTAACGTTTCTATCTAATGAAACGACCATCAACCAACTAAGCAATCCTTCAACGACCTGATATTGTTTAGCATTACATTCTTTTCCAACAAATTAGGGCTATCGCAATGTATGGACTTGTTCACACTTCAGTTCGCGACATGGTGCTCAAGAATCACGGGCCAGCGACCTGGGAACAAATCCGATCAACCGCAGGAGTGGGCGACGAAGATTTTCTCGCGATGAAGAGCTATTCCGACTCAATCATTCTTAATTTAGTCAGTGCGACCAGTGAAACACTGAAAATCACACCGGAGGAATGCCTCAACGCATTCGGGCAGTTCTGGGTTTTAGATACCGCTGCAAAACACTACAAAGAAATGATTGACGGATTTGGCTCAAACATGTGGGCGCTGCTCGAGAATCTCGATCACATGCACGATCGAATGTCCAGCACTTTCCATGGCTATGACCCTCCATCCTTTTTCCTTGACAACAAAGGCAACGGCACCTACCTGCTTCATTACCGAAGTAGCAGACAGGGACT
Organism: Pirellulaceae bacterium; assembly: GCA_011087765.1. Taxonomy (GTDB): domain Bacteria; phylum Planctomycetota; class Planctomycetia; order Pirellulales; family Pirellulaceae; genus Mariniblastus. The sequence continues at coordinate 14,709 of JAALLA010000054.1, read as the reverse complement.
TACTCCCTTTGTCATCGGATTGTTGAATGGATTGGCAATTCACTTTAAAACCAATATTGATATCAAAACAGACCAAGAAACCATATCATCCAACGGCCAGCACACGGTGTTTCGAATCACAGAAAGGAACAACTAGTGGATTTGGTCACACCATCTCAGTGCGAATTGTTTTATCCATTTGTAATTGGATTAGACGAAAACAATAAAATTGTTTACGTCAGTGAACGTTTAGATGCAAAATTAAAGAGAGGGAGTGTTGGAAAACGCTTTGATAAGGTTTTTGAGCTCAATCGACCGAGAGTGGACTGGAGCGACCGTTCACTCGATCTTGCCAACTATCGCGCTCACCTTTTTCTATTTTCGAACCTGAGTGGAACATTTGGCTTACGCGGACAGGTCATTCCCGGAGTGCTAGACGGACAGGCAATTACGTTAATCGCGGCTTCGCCCTGGCTGACATGGTTAAACGAAAACGTCGAACACTACCAACCAAATTTCTTTGATTTCTCCGTACAGGATGCTCAACTCGATTTTAATCTCCACCTTCATACCCAGACTGTAATGCTCGATGACATGCAGCGGCTGACTGAACAGCTGATGCGTGCCCGCGACGAAGCCCAGGCTGCAGATCGCGCAAAATCAATTTTCGTTTCCCATGTTTCCCACGAACTCAGAACACCATTGACTGGAATTACCGGCTTAATTGAGTTAATGGAGGACCAACCCCTGAATGAAGCATCGCTTGATCTTTTAGATACACTTCGGACTTCTTCGAATTACCTTATGCACGTGGTGAACCAAGTCCTTGATTTTTCGCGAATGCGAGATGGTGCCGAGACACTCAAAATTGAGCCCTTCAACCTGAAAAGTACAGTCAACTCGACGGTCGCTATTCTCGAGCCTCAAGCCAAAATGAAGGGGTTGAGACTGTCTGTCTTCATCAGCCCTAATGTTCCCAAATGGTTAGACGGCGACGTTTTTAAAATTAGAAAGTCACTCACTAACTTGATCAGTAATGCAATCAAGTATTCCGATGAAGGTCAAATTCAAGTTGCAATCATGGCCACCGAAGAGGATGCCAATGCAATTAAATTGTCATTCTCGGTAACGGATCAAGGACCTGGAATCGCTGCCGAAGATCGGCCCCTGCTGTTTCGTGAGTTTTGGACCAAGGATGCACCCGGTACAAATAAAATCGCTTCTACCGGACTCGGATTATCAATTACCCGCGGCCTGATTGAACAAATGGGCGGAAAAATTGGAATGCGGCCTGCCGAACCAACAAACGGATCTATCTTTTGGTTCGATCTAACCCTTAACCGTTCAAAACAAGTTGATCAACAAGATCAACTCTCGAATGAAACAGACTTCAAACAGTATTCCGCCCAAATGCTGATTGTCGACGACAACAGCGTCAACCGAAAAGTTGCTAATCTGATGTTTGCCAAATTCGGCCTTACGATCGAAGAAGTGAACTCCGGTCACGCGGCGATTACAGCAATGGACGATCCTAAATTCGACATCATTCTGATGGACATTCAAATGCCTCAAATTGATGGACTTGAGACGACTCGAATCATAAAAGAAAAGTTTGGCAAGGACACTCCAAAAATTATTGCGTGGTCCGCCAACTGCACGGAAGAGGATATCGTTGAATATCGCAACGCAGGAATGGATGATGTCTTAACCAAACCAGTCAATAAAAAAGCGATTGCAGAAGTTCTGAATCGCGTTCTCAAATGAGCAAACTCTGTCAGCGAAATTATCTTACAGCAACACGACGCGGCCAGCTAGGTTTCCCATCGACTAAGAGAAATTTTTCAAGTCAAAACTCCCCTGAACTCTTGCGTTAACTGATCCTAAATTGGGCGTTCCTGTTAAGCCGAATCTCCCAATCCCAGCTTGAATAAAAATGGCTGGAGAATCAACGCGCGGGCCTAAACACTAGCAGCCCTAAGCCCCCAGTCCCCCCTGACATCCAAAATTTAATAGCTGAGAGCAATCAGCGCCGGTGTTCCATATAAATTTTTTATTCTAATTTCCCTCCGTTCCAGCAGTTTTGCTGCTTATGCGCAGCAACTGAGGTCGAACGCAGGCTTTACTTAACCGACACCACCGTAATAACCGATAAAGAGCCATAGAAGGCCAATTCACACGGAACCCGTCAGGAAAAGCAATGGAAATTATTAAAATTCGAAGACGAAACCTGCATGGGATTGTGAACTTCTTAGCGTGTGTTACGACTTTCCTGGGTGTTGTTTTCGGCGGCACTTTGCAGGCTCAGCAGACAACAGCAACCAATGTTTCTTTCAATAGCGGCCAACCTCTCCTGAGAGAAAAACCAGATTCCGCGGGTAACTACCTCGAGTCTCGCGTAATGGAGATGGAGCAACAAATCAAAACCCTACAAATTTCAGCCGCAGCTTACGAGAATCAAAATCAATCACAGAGCAACCCGGGTTTTTACGCCGGCGCGGCGGCAGTTTGGTCGAAACCTCATTTCAAAGAGGCCTTCGAATACTCAGAGACCAACACTGCAACTGGCCAGCAAACCTTGCACCCATTTAAGTACGATTACAAAGTGACTCCGAAGATCTGGGTTGGTTTCAAAAATTCTGAAGGAATGGGAGTTAAAGCTTCTTACTGGAGCTTCGACGCAGATGGCGCAACCAGGAACAATACCTCCGATGGGATTACTTTGTTCGGAGCGCATGCTGTTACTGTCATTTTTCCAGCGAACATCTTGACCGTGGCCCCAGGGGACACGCTCCAAACTAGCAGTAACCTCCAGGCCCAGATCACTAATCTATACGCAACCTATTCTACAAACGCTCACGATATTGAAATTAATGGAGGCGTCGGTCTCCGCTACGCTCGACTTCGTCAAACCTTAGCGGCCACGGTTTTAGGGGTGTTACCTGCGAGTTTGAATTGGGAACGTGCCTACGATGGCGTCGGGCCAAGCGTTGCTTTGGATTTAAAAAAACGCATCGGCTGCCGGGGTCTATCCGCGATTGCCAAAGGAAGTGGTGCTTTACTTTATGGGACCAAAACGATTGACAGAACTGTTTTGGGCGACGTCAGCGCACCAACCGCAAGTCCATTTTTGATGCTCGACGAGGCAGACGAAGTCGTAGGAATTGGTGAATTTGGTTTTGGCGTCGAGTGGGCTAAAACGATGAGAACCGGAGCTGAACTTGCCGTTACGGGCACTTATGATGGTCAACTGTGGGCCGAGGCGGGAGCCCCAACACTTGGCTTCCTTGGTTTTCAGGGATTCGGACTTGGCGTCGAGCTTCGCCGATAGAACCGCACTTCGCTTGGCTCAGTTCGTCTTCTTGGCCTTCTGAACCCCAGCCGCATCGAGTCGAATGACAGCCTCGGAAATCATTCCGTCTGCGCCAGTCTCAAATTGCAGCGTTCCAGCCGACTCTTTAAATTCGAACGTCGTCGGACTAGTAGCAACTAAAGTTAACGGAGTGTTGCCGTTAAACATAAATACTAAGGCACGTTTTGATTGTTGGATGCGGTGCCCACCGTACCGTCCCACTAGTCGGTCCATCTCAACTTGCTTGAGTTCGTACCGCACCCCCTCGGCTGGTTCCTTGATTGGTTGTTCCGGTTCCAACAAATTTCGAACCCAGATATTTCGATAACGAACGGGATTACCGTGATCCTGCAGACTCAGCGGCCCCTCCGTTTTACCTGCAATCTTTTCGTAAGCCTTGTGACGGATCCAATTCGTGGGTCCAAGGGCATCGTTGCCATTTTGAATCAAAACACCATTGTGAAAAACGGTTAATCGAGCAGCGCTCGTCAGATTTCCTTGATCGTCAAATCGGGGGCGCCTAAAAACAATGTCGTAAGATTGCCACTCACCCGGCTTTCGACTTGCATTGACCAAAGGAGGATACTGCCCGTAGATCGAGCCGGCACTTCCATCGGAGTAGGTTGGGTTTTCGTAGCTGTCGAGCACCTGAACCTCGAATTCCCCCATAAGAAAAACGCCACTATTTCCCCTGCCCTGCCCGGTTCCCTTGACGGTCTTAGGAGATGCAAATTCAACGTGAAGCTGACAATCTCCAAATTTTTGTTTCGATACGATGTATCCGCTACGAGGTACAGATTCCATTGCACCGTCGACAATTTTCCATTTGGCATCGGCACCGTTGGAGCTGACCCACTGCGACAAGTCGGTTCCATCAAACAGGACGATGGCATCACTTGGTGGACCACCCGGTTTCATACTGGCAGTGACAACTTTAGGCTGAGCCCGACTTAGGTCATGGCTTTTCCAACCAGTTGACAGTTGAGCATTCGCAACCGAACCGAGGAGCAAAACTGTCAAACAACAAACAAACACGTTACGCATTTCAAAACCCACAGATCAAAATTGGCACTTAAAATGTTGAACTGGACAAAACCCAATCCATCTTCTATTTGAATTTCCGGTATTTGGCACGCCAGGCTTCATCACGCATACCCGTAACCGTCTCATCTTTATAAAGGACTCGCAATCGCTCGAGTTCCGATTTCATCATGGCAACTTGCTGTTGATAGGCCGGATTATCATAAACGTTATTCAGCTCATCCGGATCCTCTAAGAGATCGTAAAATTCCCATTCACCAAATTCGTATATCTGAATCAACTTGTAACGTTCATTGCGGACACCGTTGTGTTTAGGGCACATGTGGACGCTTGGATATTCGTAAAAATGGTAGTACAGCGAGGTTCTCCAGTCGTCCACTTTTTCACCTCTCAACAAGGGAACCAGTGATCGGCCTTGCATGTCTGCTGGTATGGCCGCACCCGCCATTTGGAGAAATGTCTCAGCATAGTCCAGATTCTGAACAAGGTCAGTGTTGACGCTTCCCGGTGCAGTATTCCCTGGCCACTTGATGACCAAAGGCATTTTCAGCGATTCTTCATACATCCAGCGTTTGTCATACCAACCGTGATCACCAACATAAAAACCTTGATCCGATGAATAAACAACAACGGTGTTGTCCTCTAAGTCGTTTTCTTCAAGATATTTTAAAAGGCGCCCCACACTATCATCCACGCCGCGAACGCAGCGAAGATAGTTTTTCGCATAACGTTGGTACTTCCAGCGAACCAAGTCGTCCCCACTTAAGTTGGCAGCAGCGAACGCTTCGTTTTCATCTTTATATGCCGCATGCCAAACAGCTAACTGCTCCGGAGTCATCTTCTTCATATTTTTTATACCGGATTTATCCGTCTTCAAGTTCGGGTCTCCATCCCAACCCTCCGGCGGATCGGTAAACAAATCAAATACGATGTGCATGTGCCGATCAATTTCCATTTCCTGATTTCGCGCCGCAGGTGCATCGTCTAAATGTTTGTCGAACAGGGTCGACGGAATGGGAATCTCTATATCGTCATAGAGATTTAAGTGCTCCGGTGCAGGCATCCAACATCGGTGAGGCGCCTTGTGTTGGCACATCAGCAAGAATGGCTTGCTTTTATCGCGGTTCTTATCGAGCCATTCGACGGCGAGGTCCGTTACGATCTCGGTACAATGGCCCTCTACCTGCCGACGTCCCTTTTCAGAAATCATATTTGGGTTGTAGTAATCGCCCTGCCCAGGAAGAATGTCCCAATAATCAAAACCCTGAGGATTTGATTTCAGATGCCACTTACCAATCATTGCGGTTTGATAACCCGCTTTTTGCAATAGCTTGGGGAAGGTCTGCTGCGATCCGTCAAACTTATTGCCGTTGTTCATAAATCCGTTAAGGTGACTGTGTTTGCCAGTCACAATCACAGCTCGACTTGGACCACAGATCGAGTTGGTGCAAAAACTGTTTTTAAACAACATGCCCTGACGAGCTAAACTGTCGATATTGGGAGTTGGATCGACGCTCTTCAACCATCCGTCATAGGCGCCAATTGCATGGGGCGCATGATCATCGGAAAAAATAAATAGGATGTTCGGCCTTTCTTCGCCATGCAATGGTGACCACCAACCGCATATAAACACAGCTAAAAAAGCAACCAAAGAAGTGATTCCGAATTGTCTTGACATGTAAACTTACCTATTTTGTTACAACCATAAATTTTTAATCAAATTTTGATCACGTTCAATATTGCACAATATGATCGGTTTACCAAGCATCCTATCCCTACGCTGCCCGTTTGTTGAATTTAGAATCAACTTCTGCATCAATTCTGTTAATGCATTAACCATTCCTTTGAACACGTCTTAAAGCCCATGCCTCGACCAATTTACCTGATCATTTATTTGGTTACCTGCATTGCCGGCGGTTCCGCGGTTTTTGCCGACAACGATGCCCCGCCAAAAGAAATTCTCCAGTTCCTTAATTCGAATTGCTCCGATTGTCATCTCGGCAACGATTCGGAAGGGGGATTTAATCTGGCACTCATCGAAGACTCATTCAACGAAATCAATTCAGACGCCTGGACACGCATTTACGACCGTGTGTTCAGCGGTGAGATGCCACCACCAGAAGACTCAAATCTTAATCCAAAGCAACGCCAAACGTTTTTGAATCAGACTCAAACGTGGCTTACTCAGCAACAACAAAGACAATATCGTTACCGCGGCCGCTCGCGCGGAAAACGACTAACGCGCATCCAGCTTGAAAACACGCTTCACGATTTACTGGGAATCGACATCCCTCTAGCAGAGATGATCCCTGAGGAACCGGTGGTACATGGATTCACTACCGTCGGTGAAGGTCAGCCGATTTCACACCACCAACTGAAACAGCACGTTTCGGTCGTAGACCACGCATTGGAGGAAGCGTTTCGACGCGCAACACCCAGTCAACGAAACACCTGGAAGCGGAAATTCAATCCAAAACAAGTCGCGCGGCGAAATCCCCTCAAGAGATGTCGGGAACCGGAGATGCGAGAAGGTCTAGCAACCACTTGGTCTTCAAATTTAGTGTTCTACGGCAGGCTCCCCGTCACCACTGCCGACCGCGCTGGCTGGTATAAAATGACCATCCGGGCAAAATCAGTCAGACCTCCAGCAAATGGGAATGTCTGGTGTTCCATTCGCTCAGGTGAATGTCAATCCAGTGCCCCGTTGATGACTTGGGTAGATTCTTTTGAGGTAACACCCGAGCTAACTGAAAAGACCGTGATCGCCTGGCTTCCGGCGGGCCATATGTTTGAAGTTAAGCCCGCAGATGCAAAACTTAAGAAAGCCAAGTTTGCGGGTGGCCAAGTGGGTACCGGCGAAGGTGAGCGTCAGAACGTCCCCGGGATCGGCATCGATTCGCTTGTTCTGGAAAAAATTCACTTAGGTAACACCGATACAAAAATAAGGGAACTTTTACTTGGCTCCTATCAAAAACACAAAACAGATGCTACGCGGGACCTTGTTTCCGAATTAAAACAAGCCGAACAACTGATTCAGCGATTCGCCAGGTCCGCCTTTCGCAATCCCAGTTCGCCTGATGTTATTGCGCGCTATTTTGCTCCTGTCTCCGCAGCACTAAACTCAGGGGAATCTTTTGAACAATCAATACGGATGGGTTACCGTGCTATTCTGTGTTCGCCTCGATTTTTACTTTTCCCAGCACCGGCAGGAAAACTTGATTCATATGCGTTAGCCTCCAGACTCAGCTACTTTCTTTGGAATCGGATGCCTGATCAGGAACTTTTTGAACTCGCAGCGCAAGGCCGTCTTGAAGACAATTCTGTACTCCACCAACAGGTCGAACGGTTGCTGAATCATCCCAATGGTCAAAAATTTGCCTCGGCATTCGCCGCAGAATGGCTCGATCTTCGACTCATTGCTTTTACACAGCCTGACCCAAAGCTCTACCCGGGATTCGATCCAATCGTCGAACACTCAATGCTGGCTGAGACCCACGCTTTCCTTGAACACCTGATTCAAGACAATCGCTCGGTTGGTGAACTCATCGATGCTAAATACACCTTTCTAAACAGTCATCTTGCTGCCTTTTATGGCATCAAGAATGTAGATGGGGGCGACATTCAAAAGGTCTCCCTCCTCCCTCAAGACCACCGAGGGGGAATCCTCACCCACGGCTCGGTACTTAAGGTCACAGCCAACGGTACCCAAACATCTCCAGTTACCCGCGGAACTTGGATCTCTGAAAGAATTTTGGGCATTGAAATCCCTCCGCCGCCAGCCAATGTGCCGGCAATTGAACCTGACACACGCGGGGCTTCCACTATTCGCGAGCAACTTCAAAAACACCAAAACGACCCCACCTGCGCCTCATGTCACCGCATAATTGACCCACCTGGATTTGCATTAGAAAATTATGACCCTTCCGGGCGTTGGCGAGATTTTTATACAACTCGGATTGGACGAAGAAGAACGCGAGGCCCGTCCATCAACGCCAGTTCGAAAATGCCGACGGGTGAGTCGTTCCAAGGGATATCAACCTTTAAGGAAATCTTACTCACACAGAAACATTTAATTGCCCAAAACGTTGCCAACAAACTCTTAACTTATGCCACAGGTGCTCCGGTCGCTTTTGCCGATCGGGCTTCGATTGTCGAATGCGTTAACGACACCAAAAACGACGACTATGGTTTTCGGTCTCTGATTCATGCGGTGGTTAACACACCGGAGTTCTTAAATAAATAATGGCCGACGCTGAAAAAATGTCAGCAAAACCTCACCGAGTCAGGTTGATTTTCTAGTTGGGAGCACAAATATAAAAACCCCGATCCAAACAAATACAAATCCGGTGAGGCGGACATAATCCATCGACTCGTTGAACAAAAAGACGCCGAGAAAAAATTGAATGGTGGGGCCAATGTATTGGAGAAACCCCACGGTGGACAGCGGCAAGTGCTTCACTGCCGTCGCATAAAACGCCAACGGCAAAATAGTTGCTGCACCACTACCAACAATTAGAAGATAAACCCAAATGGGATAATCTTCCAATTCGATACTAGATGTACCTGCCCGCCAGATCAGATAAGCCACAGCAGGTAAAAACAAAACCCCGGTTTCAAACGTCAAACCTCCCAAAGCAGAGAGGGGTGCCCGTTTCTTGATTAAACCGTAGAATCCGAAGCTTCCGGCAATCGCCATCGAAACCCACAACAACGTCCCCTCGGCAAAGGTTGTGTACACAACACCAACGGTCGCAAATGCTACTGCGATCCATCTTAATTTCGATAGCTTTTCTTTAAGAAAAACAACGCCCAGTAAAACGACAATCAGCGGACAGATGTAATAACCAAGGCTCGCATCAATGGCATGATCATTCATGACTGACCAGACGAATGCAACCCAATTAGACGCAATCAGAATCGCTGCAACACCGTAAAGGATGATAGTCCTTCGAGAAGACAGACCGGAACGGATCTCTTGTCTTTTTGGTAGACCAAGATTGGGATCCCACTTCGAAAGCAACACGAGATTTGCCAGCAGCAAAAACGACCATACGGCGCGATGAGCCACAAAATCAAATGGCGCAATTGCTCTTAATGCAAAGACATAGATGGGAAAACAGCCCCAAAGCACCTGAGCTGCAACCGCGCAGATTAGGCCCAGTCGTGGGTTTGGGATTACAGATTGCATTAGAATTTCAAGATTCGAGGTGAAGACAAACTCATGATACCGACCGCTGTCGCCAACACCAATAGCCGCAAAATTGAGAGACCTACCTAGACGGCTGACAAGTAAAACTGGCAATACCGCCGTCAACGCCACTTTCGACCGCAACCTTTATCAAAAACCAACAGCTTCCAACGCAATCTTTGACATCCACCGTTAATTAAGCCAAATTATCTGACCTCAAACAAACTAAACAGTCGAATCAACTGCTTTATAGCTTTGTTTAAGACAGCAATATTTAGATCTAATTTTGTAATTAAATGCCGAGAGTTTTATGACTGAAAATTCAATTTCCGAATTGACTCAGAAAATTAAATCCATGGGTCCATGGCACCACGACATCCATCTGTTTGACGATTTCACAACCGGAAAGGTATTTTCCCCGGATGGAAAACTTGATCGCAGCGATAATGATGGGGTCTCCCTTATCTCTCCCCGCGGTCGGTATCTGCGGCAACTCGATGAGATCTACCCAGAGGGCATGGCCGGAAAAAGCTTTCTTGACTGCGCGTGCAACGGGGGTGGATATTGCTTTTGGACTCGCGAGCGAGGACTTGAGCGTGGTGTCGGTTTCGATGTCCGTCAACACTGGATACAACAAGCAAAACTAGTTCAACAATATCGCACTGTATTCCCAACCAATCATCTCGAATTCGAGGTCATGGATCTTTACGATGTCGCAAAACAAAATCACAAACCGTTCGATATGACCTATTTTAGTGGGATCTTTTATCACCTCCCTGATCCAATCACGGGCCTCAAGATCGCAGCTGACCTTACCACCGACGCCCCTATTCTCAATACGGCGATGACGCTCGATCCAAATGACCCGCGCGGGTTGACAATGGCTAGAGAAAGCCGGACTAGAGTCATGTCCGGCGTACACGAACTCTCTTGGTTCCCAAACGGAAAAGAAGCACTGCGCGACATTCTTTTTTGGCTCGGTTTCAAAGACCTTAAAGTTACCATGTTCAATGAACGCAAAGACAATTTTCGCAGCCGAATCGAGATCGTCGCTGCTCGTGAACCAGGGCGGCTAAAAGATGTTACTGGTGAGGCACTTACAAAATCGAATGCAAATCCTTAAGAGATTTCGTGGCCACCTTAATCATCTTAACGTTGAATTTTAGCATTCGTACTTCCTAAATTTTCATTCCATGGCATCCGTGTGTATATTGAGGTGCTTACGAGAACATTCTATCGTCGATCTTCAAGGACTCTCTTATGACCACAAGCCACTTCCTTAAAACCATCACAGTCTGCCTGGTGATCAACTGGCTGTCGGTCCTCAACGGATGGGCGCAGGCGCAAACCTCTTCAGTTAAATTCGCTCACAAACTCTTGGCCGTTGATGCCAATGAAGGAATCGACCTCGCTGACATTAATCAGGATGGAAAACTAGATGTCGTGGCTGGTCGAAATTGGTACCCAGCTCCGGAATTCACTGCCCATCCACTTCGCTTAATCGAAGATTGGAATGGTTACGTTCATTCAAATGGTGACTTTTGCATGGATGTCGACAAAGACGGATGGATTGACGTAGTCGCAGGTGCTTTTACTAAAACGGAAGTTTATTGGTACAAAAATCCGGGAGCTGCCGGACTTAAGCTCGGGAAACTCTGGGAACAACGTTTATTGAAAGATACTGAATTAACTCAAAACGAAGCTAGTTTTTTACATGATTTCGATGGAGACCAACAACCTGAATGGATCTCCAATAGCTGGAACAAAAACAATCCAGTCGTAATTTGGAAATTTGGAACGGCAACGGAAACAGTTGAGAAGACAACCGGAAGAGGTAAAAATAAAAAGACGACCTCGGAGGAGGTCACCGTTCCCACGCTGCTAAAACACGTCATAGGGGTTGACGGGAACACACACGGGATGGGTTTCGGCGATATCAACAACGACGGCAGAGAGGATATTTTAATTGCCACGGGTTGGTACGAGCGACCCGAAGAAGACGCCTTGAATAAGAAGTGGACGTTCCATCCAGACTGGAAAGACCTTCACGCCAGTTGCCCGATGCTAGTCCGGGATATGAATGGCGACGGAAAAAACGATATTTTATGGGGCAAAGGCCACGATTTTGGTCTCTATTGGTGGCAAGCGAAGGGAGTTGATAAAGACGGAAAGCTCCAGTTTCAACAGCACCTAATCGACGATTCGTTCTCACAACCCCATACGGTTCATTTAGCAGACCTCGATGGCGACGGAACCGACGAACTGATCAGCGGTAAACGCGTACTCGCTCACAATGGAAAAGATCCAGGTGGATTAGAAATACCCTGCATGTACTACTACCGGTGGGACAAGAGCAAAACTCAATTTACCCGGCATGTTATTGAAGAGGGACACATCGGAACCGGACTACAAATTCGAACGGGTGATTTAAATCAGGACGGTAAAATGGACATAGCCGTTGCTGGTAAAGACGGGACTTGGATTCTCTTAAATCAAGGAAATTAGTTCATTCTTTCACTGACCGTGACAATCGCTTAAATTCTTGCATTGATATGCAACCCAATAAAAAAAGCGGAATCATTTCTGATTCCGCTTTTTTGTTTTCTCAAAGTTGCTCAAAAAAACGCGTCCATTACTCCATTTCTTCGAGCAAATGTTCGATCCAATCATCTTGTGGTTCGTGCGCTGCCGAGCGAACAACTCCATCGGCATCAATAATTACAATCGTTGGGTAGCCTTGAACCTGATAACTACTCGGAATTGTTGGATCAGTTCCCGCGAAAAAAGAACGCCAATTAAGGTCTTTTTCTTTTACAACCTTTTGAATGTGTTCTAACTCATCATTCACGTTGACGCCAATAAGCGCGAATGGTTTTCCAGCTTTTTCCATTTCCGAAACGAGCGACCGCTCTTCGTCGTACATTGCACGACAAGGCGGTCACCAATCGCCATAAAAATCAAGCATCACAACTTTTCCGCGATAGTCACTTAATTTGAATTCAACTCCATCGAGATCAACTCCTTCAATCTCCGGGGCTAATTCACCGATTGCAGGACCGCCCGTCACCGAGTAAGTCTTTGGTGAAGTCGGACCAGCAGAACTTCCTGACGTCGAACTTGCGGACTTCCCCGACTCCTCAGTTTTTAAACAACCGATTGTCGCAACAACCGCAAAGATGAGGACAATTGATAAACAGTGGACTCTCACGTGATTCTCCAATTAACTATTGCGACGTTTAGATTTCAAAAATTTTGCAAACTGAGGACCTTGCATCACGAAAAAACCTCGGCCTTATCACCAAGATCACAAGACAAGCTGACTCGTCTCAAATCCCATTCCCCAACAACTCAAACTTATACTAATCATCCACTCAAATCCACCTCTCCTGATCAACCGCCAAAGTGCAGTTAATTAGTACGAAAAGCCACTT
>JAALLA010000054.1:0-1621 GCA_011087765.1 Pirellulaceae bacterium | reverse complement strand
TGAGCACCTTCGTCGGGATATTTATTTTCTTTATCAAGAGCAAACGCCCCCATAAGAATCGCCCCCGTCGCAATCAGAAACGTGAGCCCCATAAAGACCCACGCCACCAGCCAATACGACCAATAAAATTCCATATTGATTCCTCAGTAAATCCGTATCAGTTACGACCCCAAACTAATTATTGGGGGACAACGCCCTCATATTCGAATAACGCAAATACGAAATGCACTGCCAATGAAAAGAGTGTAGCCCAGAGAATCGTCGACGTCACACTGCGACTCACATCACTCGTTGAATATTTAAGTTTTAAACCTTGAAAATAGGATATGATCCCGATCCCGACTCCGCAACAAAGGAGTTTAGAAATCAGCCAAACGAATCCCCGATACGTAAACAGCCCGGGTTCCTCCAGCCCTCGGTGGAAATATTGCTCCCAAAAATTCGCTCCATGGACGCCATCTGCAAACACAAACGTAACCAAACTGGTGTATTTCGCGACATAGAATGCGGCATAACTCAACAAGGGCGTGCCAATCATGAACGACCACATGATTGGAGTCAACAAATAGTACCGCGGCCTCATTCCTATGGTTTTAAGTGCATCGATTTGATTTCCAAATTGCCTGCCACCAATATCACTCGTGACCGCCGCGCCACAACGTGCTGCGATCAAGACGCAGGAGAGAACAGGAACAAAGATCCGATACGTAGCGAACCCTAAAGCTGTCAACAAATCTTCTACTAAAAGCGGACCCGTGTAATCCGAGTAAGGTAAAAATTTAAATGTAAAATAGGTTGTTACGAATCCCGAAATGAGCCCAGACGCCATCAGGTATAAAAACGCGGTCGGTCCAAACACCATGCGAGCGTAATAAGCGAAATAACGCATTCCCCAGACTGGATTCCGCCAAACTGGTATCAAACTAATTAAGCCCAGAACCAAAGCTATCAACGCTCCGGTCGTCCCGATAAAAACCTGAGCAATCTTTTGCTTTACCAGCTCGCCAAAAGAAAACAAATCAACTTCATCCTCTTGGGCAACTGAAGTCACCGCCATCGGGGCCAGTCGTTCGGGAATGGCCGCCCAGTCAGCAGTGGGGATTTCCTCCAGTTTACCTAACTCAGGATCGAGCAAAAAGATTCGGTCGGCAATCGGCATCAGTGAATGGTAATCATGGGTGACAATCACGGATGTTTTACCGAACTCCTGATGCGTATCACGTATTAAGTCCGCAACCTGACGACCGGTCAATGGATCCAGGCCGGATGTTGGCTCGTCATATAAAATAGCCGCCGGGTTGTAGGCCAATGTTCTTGCAATGGCAAGCCGCTGCCTCTGACCGCCACTAAGACGAGAGGTCGGAACATTGGCTGGAACTCTCAAAGAAGCCAGCAATTCCCTCGGATTTTTTCGACTCGCATGCTTTCCACCACTGGCTCTGGCAATCTCAATATTCCCCAAAGCGGACAACTCGTCGACCAACGCAAAGGATTGAAAAACAACGCCCGCTGTACCACAAGTTGATTTGGAACCGTCTATCAACACCTCGCCTGACCAGCGAATGCCCTCGCTCCAGTCTTCCAAAAGTCCGGCCATTATCCGCAACAGGATCGACTTACC
>JAALLA010000311.1 GCA_011087765.1 Pirellulaceae bacterium | reverse complement strand
GAAGGTTTGCGTGATTTCTGTGAAGCGATCCATCCCTCACGGGCAGCGGAGTTCATGGCAGGGCTAAGCCCGAGCGAGTCCTGGCAAGTTATACAGCACGGCGTCATGGAAGATCGCGTCGATATCTTTTCGTTTTTTGGCAAAGATAAACAACACGAAATTCTCGAAACCGAATCCATTGCCTCAGTCGCCGCCATGGTTGCAGAACTTGCGCCGGATGATCGAGTCGATCTGCTCCAAGAGCTTGAGGATGACCGCCTGGCAGACCTTCTCAAATTGCTTCCCGTCGAAGAACGACGCGATTTCCAACGCCTCAGCCAGTACCCTGAAGGTACCGCTGGCGCCGTGATGACGACTGAAATCGCGAAGCTGAGCGAGTCACTCACCATTCGCGAAGCCCTCAATGAAATCGGCCGACAGAGTGAAACTTACGAGACGATTTACTATTTGTATATCGTCGACGAAGAAGATCATCTCCGTGGCTTGGTCTCGGCCAGACAACTCTTGACCGGCATGAAGCAACCAGAAACATTACTTCATCAGGTAATGGAAACCAACTTAGTCACCGTCGATGTGCTGGACGACCAAGAAGATGTGGCCAATCAAGTGGCCAAAATGGACTTGTTGGCTATCCCAGTTGTTGACAATCAACATAAATTGCTCGGCATCATCACACATGATGATGTGATTGACGTCGTCCAGGAAGAAGCGACCGAAGACGCGCACCGAATTGGTGCGGTTGATCCGCTCGATGAATCTTACTTGCGAACTTCAGTCTTCACCCTGACCTGGAAACGCGGGATTTGGCTGGCGATATTATTTTTCTTCGCCTTGCTAACCGCCATCGCAATTCGCGAATATGAGACTGAAATCGAAAAATGGGTCTGGCTAGCTCTCTTTATTCCACTGATTATCAGTAGCGGTGGAAATTCAGGCAGTCAAAGCGCAACACTGATTATTACCGCTCTCTCACGGGGGCACATTTCGTTAAGCGATTGGTTGCGAGTGGTTTTTCGCGAACTAATCATGGGGCTATTACTTGGCGCTGGACTTGCGGCAATGGGACTTGTGGCTTCGATCTTTTTTGTACCGGCGTCGGAGGCGTTCATCAACGCATCCTTGTTTGTCGTTCCACTGACGCTTTTGTTGGTCGTCATCTGCGGCACACTGACCGGATCCATCCTCCCGCTTTTGTTCGAGAAACTTGGCTGGGACCCCGCGATGATGAGCACTCCCTTTGTGGCCGGTATCGTGGACATCCTCGGGATTCTGATCTACTTCAAAGTCGCCACCCTGTTCATTATCTAATTCACCGCACCCGCGAGGAATTTTTTCGAATCTCATTCGAGTTTCCAATTGTCAAATGGCACTTGCTTACAGGCTGTTCGATTGCCCGGTCTCAGTAAAGCTAATGAACGGTGATCTGAGATTACCCCATTTCGAGGGTCGGATCACCTACGTAGAGCCTTAACAATTGGTTTTGAACTTTGATTGATCGGACAAGCACCCAAATCTGCTCTGATGAAAAATCATGAGGATCCGAGCTGGTTAGTGTCTCGAGCTCTTCACTCACAGCCACGTGTTGATCGGTTGCCGCCTGCAGTCGAAGATTGACCTCATCCCATATCTCTAGAAATTTCTTTTCGTCGGCCAACGTCGATATGTCCCGCACCGCACCGCACATCAGCGTGCACATTCGGGCAACCTCCAACGCATCTGCGTACGGAATCTGCTTCTCGACTCGTTTAGCAATCGCTATGAAATTCATGTCATCTTGGGTAATAAGCTGTGGGTCTAGACAATCGTAGCTCACAGATGACAGAAAATGTCCTCAAGATTTAATAAACCTAAATCTCTTGAACGTCGTTTTTTCCGCCAAAATTCCGATGCATTTTCTAACGATGGAACGCAAGCTTGTTCGTAAATTGCAACGCAGAACGGCGATGTTAACATTTTGCTACAAACCAGGTTGCAGTCCAGCTCTCCACCGCAGGCTAGATTATAATACGGCGGTAGAAACCTTACATACTTGCAATTGGTTATTTGCACGCTGACTATTGGTTGAATAATTACATCAGCCGCTGCCATCAATTGCTTCGGCGTCGCAGTAAGCGTCGATGAATTTTAAGAGTCGGTAAGTCGCATTTCAAAGTTGTTAGAAAACGCGAACTCAAATCCACGTTAGTAAATCTCGAAATTTTTCGCACCTGATTTCCACAGAGTCTACCCGTGCGACCTACCTGGCAACCTGCAAAATGGTTTTTCCCTTACGGCTCCTCCAAGCTCGGCAACAGGTCAACGAGCGACAATTGCGCTCGATCGCTGGAATGAAATCGACCCCATCAATTATCGGGCATTCCGACGAATCCTCCATGACTTCATTATGTTTACTACCTAATCAAAAACCGTGTTGGACACACTGGCATCCTCCATCGGCGGCATAAATATTCTGGAGACCTTGTGGACACAACTTCTACAATTTACCAACGATTTATTTCTCCAATTGAATCGGACCGCATCGTCATTGTGAAGTGCGAAAAAGAGGTTAGCGTTTGATAGCGAACCTCGGCCGTGACACGTCCTTTTTTGACAGAACCTTCAGTTGCAGATAAGATTCCCTCGGGCGTTCCAGTCTTATTCTAGGTGAATCGATATGCGATTAGCGCTAGTCTTGTGGTGTGTGATTATTCTCTTCTGTAACCAGATGTGTGGACAGGAACAGCAAGGTGTCTTTCAATTTTTTCCAGTTCCCAATCTTAAATTTAATTTCGACCGCGATGTGCCCTTTAAGCAGGCTGATTTCGGCGATGACTTTCTGCGACAGATAGTGGGCGATCGCGACCAGCAAAAACAACAGTTAGCTCGGATCGAAGTTTCGAAAGCAGACGAAAGCAAACTTGGCAAAAATCAATTCAGCCTCTTTGCAAAAAAGCTAAAATCTCAACGAATTGGACTGACCGATAAAGGCAAAGATGTAGCCTACCTACATCAACTGATCAACAAACTCCGCCCCTTGATGACCAACCGGGATCGCTACGACTCAATTTCGATTTACGTCGCAGACTCACCTCTTACCGACGCAAGGTCATTCCCCGGAGGCACGATTGTTGTTTTTCGAGGGTTGCTGAAATTTGTCACCAACGAGGCAGCTTTGGTCGGAATCTTGGGGCATGAACTCAGTCACCTCGATCGTCAACATCAGCTGGAACAATTTAAGAATTCTTTATTGGCACAACAGACAATAAAGGGTGGCGTCAATGATTACCGGCAGTTTGCCGGTTTCAGCCAAGTCATGATGAATTCGTTTATGACGCCTTATGCACTGGAGCAGGAGAAAGAAGCGGATTTAGATGGCTGCCGCTGGGCTTTCCAAGCGGGCTACGACCCTCTTGAATTGGCCGACATATTTCGGCGGTTGAATGACCGCTTTCCAAATCGACAAAATCAGGCACCAAGTTTTTTACGCAGTCATCCGTACCACATCGATCGCTTTATGGCGATCAGGGACGCAGGTCGCGAACTAATCAAGACAGCTCCGGATAAACAACTGATCCGGGGACGCGAGAATTTGCGTCGCCGTCAGACCCACCAGTGATCCTGATCATCTCCTTGAAGATCAAATATCATGAGTCGATTCGTAAGACCGAATCGAGGTTGTTTTCCACCCTACAGCTCATAAAACCAAACCAAAGAACCGCACAAATACGCCCGCGATCGCTAGTTACCTTTTTCTGGCACTTCCGGGGCGGCTGGTTTTGAATTCGGCAGAGATGCGGCATTTGGCTCTGCAGGCTCTTTATTCGGCTGAGCAAGTGCTTTTTTGGAATCCCCGGCCTCCTCTGCCTCTCCCGTGGCCTCATCGGCTCCTTCGGTCGCATCCGAAGCAGGCGATTCCGCGGCCCCCGCCTTCGG
>JAALLA010000310.1 GCA_011087765.1 Pirellulaceae bacterium | reverse complement strand
ACGTGGCAAGTTTTGGCTGATTTTGAAAAAGAGTTGGCGATTGCTATCGTCCAGACATCGAGGTCCGCAGCAGAGTAATTACTGGCTTTGGTGCGAACCGTGCTAATTTATCTTTCTAAGAATTAAACATTGGTTTTTCCATGAAAAAAAATCTCAAGATGCAGCCTACCGAGACGGCTGTTTTTCACGCGGCGTCTCGAATCTATGCGGCCTATATCGTTTCGGGGCAAGTTGGCGATCAGGAATCTGATGTGTGGATGAATCGGGCAATTGCCGAAGCGATCAAAATGGCCGACACCACCGATCAATTGGTGGTCAGCGATGATGAGATTGATGGGATGGGTTTTTGATTTTCGGCGCGTATTAAGATTTCACTCAGTGCCAATTCAATCCGAATCTCCCGGTGAGCGAAGTGACCTTGGGCCTGGTTGGGGGCTGGATGCCCTTTTTTTAGACTTAAAACACCATCCGACTCTCGATCATCGTCGTCAGGAATCGCACGATCTGGTTTATTGCAGTCACTGCATCTCTATTTCTTCTTTTCTCCGCATTGCTTGGACAGAAGGGATGCCTGAAACTCCTCTTGATTCTCAGTCTTCTATTCGGGGCATTTGCTTTCTGAGTGATGTTTATCCAATCTTAGGTAGCTGGCGTCCCGGATGAAGCACTCTGGTTTCGCTATGGTCTGGTGCGTCAATTTTGCTCAATCGGCGAGCAAGAGGCAGTACCTTTTGGCCATGAAAAATAATATTGGGAAGCACCTGCAATTGTCATCAATCGCATCGGTGTGCTTGAACTCAACTTTCATCAGTTCTACTCGGCCTCGATTTTGGAACGATCCTTCGGCGGGTTTGGGTGTCTCAAAACATCGAAGTCTGATGTTACAAAGTGGGGTTTCGGCATCTCATCAGAATTGCCTGAATTCCATCTTCAACCTTTTTTTTCGTTTCGGTTCTTTCCAGCCTCTTTGTACTGCCCAGGACTTCCAAGTGGCATATTTTTTTGCACTCCATCGTATGATTAGCCAGGGTAATGCAATCACGGTTACTGCCACAGGAAGGTAAATTGCCAGAATCAGAAAGAGGTTGGAGATAGGACCGACTGCGAGAAAACAATAAAAAATAGGTAATCCCAATGTGGCTAAAATCCCATAAATCCAGAGACAGCCCCGCTCGGCGGGACGTTTAAACACGATGGGATCCACCGCCTGCGGCGTGTACATTTTCTTATGGCAGAACTCGCAGGTAAAGTTTGCGTACGTGGTTACCCTTGATGCCCCGTCGTTACTGTGAACCCGCCGGGTTTTCGCATGGAAATGATAAGCCGTATGCGCCTGCCACTTCCAGCACCACACCCCTTGATAATTGGGGTTTGGCGTTTGCGTTCTTAATTCGACGTTTGAGAATTTAGCATTCATGAAGCGTGTTATTTGCGTGGTACTTCTGATCTTAGAGACAACAGCAGGGATATCGCAGATGAATAAGGTACGTAGATTGTAATTTCCATGCCACAATCGGGGCAAGCGAGCTCACCCCGAACGCAATTATCATTGCTTCAAAGTCTGGAGCTTCGTTAAATATATCCTGCTCTGCGTTGATTTATATGGGCTATTTCTAGTGCCTGGAAATTTGCAAACGTTATTTACATTGTCGCCGAGGTCAAAAACCAAGCGAGTCCAAATTTTAATGTAGCGAGATTCAAACTTCAGTTGACCGCGACTTAGCGAGAATAGACGTATAAAATTTTATCGTTGAAGTCGACGAGAACGACCGTGGGAGTCGCGATATCGAATAGCTGATCGTTAATTTGGACGGTTCGTTCATTGCAGATAAACGAAAATTCATAGGCGACGCACTCAGCCTGTCCATCCGCATACGAATATGAGAAATATTGATAACCATCTCCCGAGTTGATCTCGCTTTGTTCGGCCGAGTCGCCAGTAATCGGAATCAAGCCCATAGAGCCACCTCTGGGTGTCCGCTCACGCAAGCCAATCTTCACTAGTCCAACTTGAATCACGGCCATGTTGTTATGGCCAAAACAGTTATAAAACAGTTCATCTGGGTGTGGGCGATTGGCATAATCGCCAATTTTAACATTGAGGAGATCTACCGCCTCGAGGTGAAGCCTAATTGGCTTGTAAATGCCGAGACCAACGGACACGAGCGTGATTAAGATTAGCATTGTCCGCAGCCGAAACTGATACCAACGCCGCTTAGTTTGGGAGAGTGGTTGTTCTGGCAAAGTCATGGGATGAACGTTCGAACGGACCGAAGACAGTTAAGATAACGTCTTTTTGTTCTTCCCACCACACTTGTGTCTCGCGCCGGGAGAACGTCGGCAAGAATTGGATTCTAACTTATTGAAATGCCGGTATTTTTTTTAAGGTGAGATGTGCAAAACTAACCAGTCAAGGTTGAGATGAACTTAACGACGTCACTTTGTTGACCCACAAAGTGGAGCGAAAATTGTTGATCTGATTTTAATTGAAATCTCACTTCACTTGATCGAGGGTGATTATCAAAGTCACACGAGACCAGATCAGACAACGGAAATCGAATTAGCTCATCTTTTAAATCGCGTGTTGTCTCCTTCTCATTGCAGGCGATAAACACTATATCTGTCTCCGTTCGCGCGCAAAAAACTGCGCCAGAGTAACCGAGTAGAGTTTCGGCCGGATTGCTTTTCTTGGAAAATAGTTTTTTGAGTTGGAAGCAGGAGAGCAGTAGTGCAAACGTCGAAACCGAAGCGGTCTCGCCGGTAGGATTGGTCGTATACAACGGCATGGGTTGGGTTTGCAGCGTTATTCCATCGAGAGCGGGTTGACCAACGATTTGATTTGCATTCGGAGATAATTTTTGATTCATTGTAATTTTGATCGTGTAATTGTGCCTTGAAATTATTTGAACTGCGATCGTAGGTGACGCAGGGTACGATGCTCTTTAAAATTCGGTCGTTACCGAATTTGCATCTATTTATCGATTCTAGCGACATCGATTATTCGTCTGCCTTCAAGGAATATTGGACTAAACCGACGAATTTTCAAAAATTCAAAAAAGGAAGTTTTTTTCGGAGTTTTGGCCAGTTCGAGTCCGTAAATCCGAAGTTTCCAATCACTGACAATGCCGCCGGTTCGTTTGTCCTAATCATCTATTTTTTGTGTTGGCAATTAACCTATCGATTTCCAGGACGTGGCCATGGGGCACGCGACTTCTTTGATATTTATTCCAGATGATCTCACGAAGAGACTCAAGATCTTCCAGTGATATTTTTGGAAACTTTGTCCATTCCGTTTCCGTTTTAAGTCGGGATTGGAGTTGCCATTTACCGGCGTGCCGAGAGGCAGTAACTAAACGGACTTCTCCGTCTTCTGTTCTTTCTCGCCATTCGTGTTTCTTCATGATTTTTGAACCGCAACTCGCAAGTCACGGTGTATTGAAATTGTTGAAATTAATTAAGCATCTTCAGCATCATAACGCTCTTCTAGTTTTCGAAGCGCGATAATTAATCTGATTGCTGGTGATGGTTGTGGTTCGGTAATTGTCTTAATTACTGATTGGTTTCGCCGAGTATCCACTTTCTGCCGCTGCCGAGATCGCAGAATTCAAAGCTCTTGATTTCTGCCCCGACAAAGTGGTTGGCGATGTGTTCTGCAAGATTTCCAATTGGTGAATCTGTAACAAAAGCAATGCGAGTTACTTTTCTATGATGTTCTCTGATAAATTTCAAATGAGCGACTAACGATGAAAAAGAATGCCAACTGGGAAAAGATTTGGTGTAAATGATGATACCTTTGAGGTCACCCATTTTCTCTAAGTACGGGTCGATAACGTCCGCGGCAGCGCTAAAGTCACTTGCCGTCAACTCACCCTTGGGCTCGAGAGTTGCAATTCCGACTGAGCTATCTAAGCTTACGTTCAACATTGGC
>JAALLA010000309.1 GCA_011087765.1 Pirellulaceae bacterium | reverse complement strand
TTCCAACATCGCATCAGTCCGCTCGGCCTCGCGAAGACTTAAATCATTTTTTTCCATTGGGTCGTCAACTAAGTGATAAAGCTCCGTTTTCACTTTGCCGTTATTCTCAATTCGATGCAACTTCCAGGGCCATGAATTCCAGGCAGCATGGCCGTGAAGATCCTGCTGGTCACGGACAGGATACTCGTTCACATTCTTTAACAAACGACGTGGAAAAGGATTGGGTTTACCAGCCTGCTTGGCTTCCATTAATGACTTGATGATTCTGTCGCTCCAGGTGGATTCCCCATTCTGATAGCCGTGCCAAAACCCCATCGGCGGATGGTCCTTCGAAGTTCCATCGATAATGGAAGCGAGGTCGATCCCATCAAGCATCGGCTGCAATGAAACGTTTGCATCAGCAATCGCAACGAGTGTCGGATAGAGGTCGCTCGTAAAGACCGGAGTTTCTACTTCCACTGCTTGATAACGCTCCGGCCATTGAAAAATCGCTGGAACTCTTAGCCCACCTTCGTAGATACTCCCCTTCTTGTCCCGACCACCTGAGAATTCCCGAACCAGTCCACCATTGTCACTGCAGTAAATGAAGAGCGTATTTTTTCGAATTCCAAGATCCTTGAGAGCGGCCTGCATCCTTCCAATCTGTTGATCAAGAAGGGTAATTTCCCGGTAATAACCAGGCTTGCTGGTTGATTGATCGTCATAGAGTTTACCTGCATTAACGACTCCCTCGGGAATCTCTTCCTGAGGATCATGAGGCGACGGAAACCAGGTCACCGTAAACATAGGCTGGCCGCCATCTCGGTGACGCTTAAGAAAGTCAATCGTCGCATCCATGCTGATAACGGTTCCGGCACCTTGGATGCGTTCGTACTTTCCGTTCCGACTCAAATAGGGATCGTTGTCAAAAAAATTAAGCCCGGAGAGCCATTCGTCGAATCCCGCCCCTCCGGGGTTCGTTGGGCTTTCGGGTTGCACCGAGCCAATGTGCCATTTACCAAAATGCCCTGTCACATACCCGGACGACTTCAGTGCCTCAGCAATTGTCTTTTCAGCGGGTCGCATGTAGTGGCCATGATTGGGAACATTGGTTCGGAACGGATGCCGCCCGGTCATGAAACTGGCGCGCGTTGGAGAACAAACCGGCGCGCTTGCATAGAACCGATTAAAAACCACTCCCCTGTCAGCCATCGCATCAAGATTGGGGGTCTGAACAAAAGGATGCCCTGTATAGCCGGTATCACCATAGCCATGATCATCCGCCATAATGATAACGATATGTGGCCGCTCATCCGCAAGGCATGCGCTCGAGATCAAAAGCAGCACCGCTACTGAAACAATCGTTTTCATATTCCATACTTCGAAAGTTAAAATCGACAGTCTGAAAGATGCCACCATGATCCAAATTAGCCTGCAGCAATCTTCTCTTTGAGTGCAGGATCAACTACGAGATATCAAACCCGTCATCATGGTCGCCATCTACCGACTGATGATTGTAACGGCTTGCGCTACCGACTTGGGGCGACATCTCGGATCCAGGGGAATTATTCATTCCAAAATTTTGAGGAGTATCCCTGCGTTTTGAGGCCAACAAACCGGTCGCTCCACCTAAAATCGCCAACCCGCCGCCGAACAATATAAAGCCAGTTCCAAGCGCAACCAGCAATCCAACGACCCCAAAAATGGACCCCAGTATCAGAACAAAATAACTACTCCAGGTTGTCCCCGGTTCAATGACACATTCATCTGGCGACTCCGGGGAATAATAAACCTGTATCTCTTTTCCAACCGGGTATTTCCTTACTGTTTTTGATGCCATCGATCTCGATGAACTGCTGACATAATCTCCAAAATAGACAGTTTCCCCGCTCATCTTTTCGCCATCGACGGTGTAGTCATAAGTCACCTCTGAAGAATAACTCGTCCCGTCGTCGTCTCGTCGAGACTGAACCTTCGAGCTCGTAATTACTCCAGAAACCTGTGGCCACTCAAGACTGGCTTTAGCCTGCGTCACGATTGGAAGTCCAAAAAAGTAAACGACGCAAAAACCGATCGCGGCAAAAACCACACCAAAGATAAACCCGAAAAATGCTCCAAATATATTTCTCATATTTTATTTTCTCGATTTCTTTTGTTGCCAAGCCGGACAAAACTAACAATTTACGTATCGAGGCTGAGCGATACTGTAGTCATCAACACCTCAGCGCACTGACTCGTAAAATAGTACTAACTGTTCGTCGGTTCACACCAATTATTGGCGTTTTTAGGAGAATAAAACGGCTTGAAAAACAAGCATCTCCCAACTTTCGGCCGATTCTACTTTCGATCAATTCTATAATTAATTCGACCCGCTGCCACTAATTCCAGGACCGAATACCAAGCCGAACTGGCGGATTAACGCATTGGCTTCAATAAATCATCAACGAATTTCATCATATCGACACACAGTTAAATTGCTTGCCGACATTCTTGATAAGATGGAGTCCTCTCTAGGTAAACAATGAACAGACCTGGCTCATCTCGCCGCGTCGTTTGACACGACGAAGAACTCGTCATTTTCCCCTAAATGCAACTCACGTAAGTGCCTGATTTTTTTATCGAATTGCGGTTCTTAAAACTTGGAACGTATGAAGCAACTCCAACTACTTATCCTCTTGCTACTACTTAGTGGTTTCTCGACTTCTTTAGTTGCAGATGATTCAACTGATTTTAACGAAAGCGAAATTTTATACGCACGACGAATTGCCCCTTTGATTCGTGAAAAATGCCTGGCCTGTCACGGCGGAAGCCCCGATGAAATCCAAGGTGGATTTGACATCCGGTCTCTCCAGTCAGTGTTGGCTGGCGGTGACAGCGAAGAACCCGGGATCGTGGCGGGTAAGCCCGAACAGAGTTCGCTTTATCTAGCTGCTGCTCGTGGTGAAGTGACGTTTTCGGCGATGCCACCCAAAGAAGCGGAAAGACTTAACGACAAACAACTCCAATGGTTGCACCAATGGATTAGCACTGGTGCAAAATGGCCTTCTACCGATCGACAGAAAGCCATCAATAAAGAATACGAATCCGCCTGGTCTGCTGAAGACGGTGTGACGGTTGAAACTTCCGGAGGGCTCTCTGACGAATGGACCAATCGCAAATATGACCCAACGGGTCTCTGGGCTTACGCCCCATTGCAAAATGTCCAACTCGACAACGGACAGTCCAACCAAAACCCAATCGACACCCTAATTGAAAACGCACTTCCCACAGGGCTGAAAGTAGCACCATCGGCTTCGAGAAAGGCATTGATCCGCCGAGCAACCTTTGATCTCACCGGCCTTCCCCCAACCCCGGAAGAGGTCACTCGTTTTGTCGAGGATCACCGATCTGACAAACACGCGTTCGCCGCAGTGGTTGATCGGCTTTTACGATCTCGTCACTACGGCGAGCGGATGGGGCAACATTGGCTTGATGTGGTCCGATACGCCGATTCATCCGGATTTGCCAACGACTACCAAAGGGGAAGCGCCTGGCGATACCGCGACTATGTCATTCAATCCTTCAATGATGACAAGCCTTACGATCAATTCATCAAGGAGCAAATTGCCGGTGACGAAATCATGCCCAACGATCCCGAAGGGATCATCGCCGTTGGATTTCTCCGAATGGGCCCGTGGGAATTGACGGGGATGGAAGTCGAACGCGTCGCCAGGCAACGGTTCCTCGACGATGTCACGAACAGTGTCGGCGAGACATTTCTGGGACACTCGCTTCAGTGCGCCCGTTGCCACGATCATAAGTTCGATCCCGTACCAACCCGCGACTACTACAGCATTCAAGCTGTATTTGCGACGACTCAGTTGGCGGAGCGAAAGGCCGAGTTCCTTCCAACCGAAAACACGGACGGCTTCGATGAACAGCGGTTTATTAAGCAACTCCAGGATTCCTACAACAAA
>JAALLA010000308.1:2768-3948 GCA_011087765.1 Pirellulaceae bacterium | reverse complement strand
CACCAAAATCAGTAAAATTCCCATTTTCTGAACGGAAGCCCGCTAAGTTAGCCCTGGAAGATGGAACTATCTTCGACGGCTTTGCATTTGGAGCGACCGGCACCTGCGATGGGGAAGTGGTTTTTAACACGTCCATGACGGGGTATCAGGAAATCTTGACTGATCCCAGTTATCGCGGGCAAATTATTACCATGACCTACCCGGAAATGGGTAACTATGGAATTAATGAAGAGGATGTTGAGAGCCGATGCCCGCATTTATCGGGTTTTATCGTGCGGAATGTTAGTCGAGTGGCGAGTAACTTCCGATCGTCTTCTAGCTTGCAGGATTACCTGGAAAAGCATGGAATCGTGGGGATTTCGGATATCGACACCAGAGCTCTGGTTCGAAAAATTAGGAGTGTTGGTGCCCTCAAAGGGGTAATTTCCTCCGTGGAGTTGGACAACGAGAAGCTCGTTGAATTGGCGAAATCCAGTCCTGGTTTGGTTGGTCGGGATCTGGTGAGTGAAGTTCTCCCAGAGCAACCGGTGAATTGGGAAACTCATTTAAGCAAGTGGTGGGATACCAGAACCAACGCGCCAGCGCCTGAGAAACCTAATGCGGACGCCCCTCATGTTGTCGCTCTCGATTTCGGAATGAAATGGAACATTGCTCGACATTTATTTAATCAGGGATGTCGCGTTACGGTTCTCCCCGGAACAGCGACCGCGGACGAAGTGATGGCGTTGAATCCAGATGGAATTTTTCTCTCCAACGGACCGGGTGATCCCGAGCCGCTGCAGTACGCCATTGATACGATCGCTAATTTGATCGGTAAGGCACCGATTTTTGGGATCTGTCTCGGCCATCAGCTGTTTGCGCTCGCTTGTGGTGCTAAGACCGTAAAAATGAAATTTGGTCATCGTGGTGCCAACCAACCTGTTATTGACGAAAAGACCGGCAAGGTTGAGATCACCTCTCAAAACCATGGGTTCGTTGTGTCCAGGGACGATTTTCCGGCGGACCTCGAAGTAACTCATTTAAATTTGAATGACGATACAATTGCTGGACTCAAACACTCCGTCCATTCTGCTTTCAGTGTGCAGTATCACCCGGAAGCATCGGCTGGTCCGCACGACAGTCAATATTTGTTTGGACAGTTCAAGGAAATGATCGATTCAAATCGTGTCGCGACTGAGGG
>JAALLA010000308.1:0-2668 GCA_011087765.1 Pirellulaceae bacterium | reverse complement strand
CGGGGAGACGAGGGGAGACGATTTTACTGAGAGCTGTTTTGGCTTGGGTATGACCAGAAAAAGGGCAATCCGGCAGGGCAGGGCAGTTGCCGCCGGACCGCCATTATCTACCTTCTTAGTTATCTATAAAAATTCTTGACCTGTGGATCGTTAAGTACGACCAATCCCCAGATTCCAAAGGGAATTCCCAGTAAACAGCAGGGCGAAATGCAGGGAATCATCGCAAGAATACAAGTTGTAAAAGCGAAACTGTAGGACTGCAGTTTCATCATTTTGAGGCAACCAAAGATGATGACGCCACCGCCAATCAGGCCGATGACGCTTTGGACGAGACCAGCGACGCCCTGACCAAGAATCGAAGCCATCTCCGGAGGGGGGGGGCCGTCGGCCGCCGCAATTAAACCTAATCCCAGAACGTTAAGCGCAAGCCCAAGTAGCGCTAATAGCATTCCAACAATTGTTGAAATCAGCATTCCTAGTGCAGGCCCCTTTACTTTGCTAGCCGCGGAGGCGCTGTTGCCGCTGGGTGGCATTTGTCCGGAAGTATTCGGTTGGGATTGATAAGGATTCTGAGACATAAGTTTTTTTTGGAAAATTCTTTTGGGTTAAACAAGTTTGACCGTAATATTGCAGGTGGGAGTAGCATTGTCAAATTGAGCTTACTAAGCCAACCGTGTCACTTGTCTAATAAATTTGTTTTAAAAGTCTGTGTTTGTCTTCTGGTTTTCGCTTCGAGTAAGTGTCGGTCGTTAAGTAAGTTTGCTGTGTCGGTGGCAAATAACTGGAAGCATATCGCATGTGGGGCGAGTTTGATTTGACGCCACGAGTGGCTTTGCTAATTGAGACATTCGCGTTTCGGCCAGAGTGAATGTTGGGCTAATGCTGTAGCTCTAACAGGTGCAATCCTAACAGCAACCAGGCAGGTGTAAGAACCAAGCTAATCAGGGAAGTGGCTAAGCATACCTGGACGGCTACATTTGGTTTGCCGCCGTAGTGTTTTGCCAACACGATCGGAAAAATCGCGGCTGGCATTGCCGCTTCAACAACTAAGACTCGTTGCAGTTCTTGCGATCCGGTCACCATGGCCGCGACGGCAATGAATGCGATTGGCATGATCGCAAATCTGACCAATAGAGACCCGAAAATAATTTTGGGCTGGAGTTGAATCTTATGGCTCGAGATCACGCTTGCGAGCGTTGCCCCGACTAAGACAAGGCTAATTGGAATGGTGCAATTCCCAAGGTCATGCGCTGCCTTTTGGGCAACCGGAGGGATCCACTGATGGAAGCCGGTAAAGTTCAACAAAAGTCCTGCGATGATCGCAATGGTTGGGCCATTGATTAAACGTTTCATCGCACCTTTGGCCGTGCCGCTCAGCATGACGATGCAAACGGTCCACATTGCCAATTCCAGTCCGAGATTGTGAACGAATAATACGCCTAAGGTTTGGTCGGCGACATCCGGGAAAAGTGCCTCAATTAATGGAATTGGAATGAAGCCGTAATTTTGCAGCGCAGTCGAGACAGAAAACGTGTTGAGCCCGTCTTCTTTCTTAATATTGAATCCGCCGCCGAGCATCCGGGAAACTAACAAGCCCGTTAAAGTTAGTATGAATCCGGCCATTAATGCAGTAAAGACAACAGACAATTGTTGCAGGCTTTGATTGCCGGGTATCTTGGTTAGGATGAAACAAGGATAAAGAACGTTGACTACCAGACGAACAATGCTCTTTTCGGATTCGTCGGTGATGACTTTGAGTTGCCGGATCAGATACCCCACACCGACCATAAGAAAGACAGGCAGAGTGTGAATGACGATTTCGACAAAGTTTTCGAGGGAGTTCATGAAGGTAAGGGTTCGCTGAGAATTAGATTGGCAGGGGTGGTGATTGCCGAGTCAACGAACTGGGATGTGCTCGAACACATTTGCCATTTTCGCTACCTTTAATTGCGGTTTTGCAACGCCATTATCGAGTGTTTTGTTGGTTTGTCGAGAGCTGAATTTCAGCCATGACTGGAGAGTGATCAGACGGGTAGCGTCCATCCCTGTTCGTTCGAATAATCGAAGCAGTGACGACTTTTGTCTCTGGTTGGACAAAGACGTAGTCGATTTTTTTGCCGTCTGCGAGGCCCTTAAACCCGCCGCCGGTACCTACGCTTTTTGCATTAGGATGCAGTTGGCGGAAAGAATCGACGAGAACAATTGGGCTTTTGGGCAAATTGTCGGATTTGCGTTTGAGGTAAAGAATCACTGGATTGCTTTCATCCGCATTGAAGTCTCCTGTAACCACAAGGGGATTTTTGTGCCTTCGGTTGTTGATTCGCTCGGCAATTAGTTGCGATGATTTTAGGCGGGCATTTTGAGATTGATGGTCAAAGTGCGTGTTGTATATATAAAAAGAAAGTTTCGTTTTTTTATCTTCCAAACGAACCCAAGTGCAGATCCGCAGATAGCGATTTCCCCAGCTTCGAGATTTTACCGCGGGGGTGTCGGATAACCAAAACGTACCTGATTCCAATGCTGTGAAGCGAGAACTGCGATAGAGAATTGCCGAGTATTCACCCCTGTCACCCCCATCCCTGCCTTCACCAGCCTCTTCAAACTCAGGTAGTTGCTTGCGAAGATCGTCTAATTGGAATCGAAAAGCCTCCTGCAAACCGATGACATC
>JAALLA010000307.1 GCA_011087765.1 Pirellulaceae bacterium | reverse complement strand
AGGTACTCATGAACCTTGGATTAAAGCTTGAAGAGGTGCGTGAAGAGGTTCTCAACCTCCTTGGAAACGGTCTCGAAGGGGGCGAAGGTTCCGAACGGGGAGGTCGCGAAAGTTCCGGCGGTAGCGAAGGAAGCGAACGCA
Organism: Pirellulaceae bacterium; assembly: GCA_011087765.1. Taxonomy (GTDB): domain Bacteria; phylum Planctomycetota; class Planctomycetia; order Pirellulales; family Pirellulaceae; genus Mariniblastus. The sequence continues at coordinate 3,841 of JAALLA010000307.1, read as the reverse complement.
AGCAGGGTGGAAAATCAAAAACACCTGCCCTCGATAGCTTTGGACGAGATCTGACGGAGTTAGCGAAACAAGGAAAACTGGATCCTGTCATTGGTCGCGCCGAAGAGATCGAGCGAGCTATTCAGGTTTTATGCCGTCGAACAAAAAACAACCCCGTCCTTCTCGGTGAAGCGGGAGTTGGAAAAACGGCTATCGTTGAAGGGTTCGCTCAGTTGGTGGTTTCGGGAGAGGTTCCTGAAATTCTCGCCGACAAACGAATCGTGGTTCTCGACCTCGCAATGATGGTTGCCGGTACTAAGTACCGCGGACAATTTGAAGAACGTATCAAGGCGGTAATGAACGAAGTCCGTCGTGCGAAAAACACAATCCTCTTTATCGACGAATTACACACATTGGTTGGTGCTGGCGGCGCAGAGGGAGCGATTGATGCTGCCAACGTGCTCAAGCCCGCACTCGCGCGTGGCGAAATTCAGTGCATCGGAGCAACAACGCTAGATGAATACCGAAAGTACATTGAAAAAGACAATGCCCTGGCTCGTCGATTCCAGGAAATCATCGTCGAACCTACGTCCAACGATGAGACAATCGAAATCTTGAAAGGGCTGCGTAAAAGATACGAAGAACATCACCGCGTACAGATCACCGATGACGCCGTGGCTTCTGCGGTCGACCTTTCCAGCCGTTACATCACCGGACGTTGCCTACCGGACAAAGCCATCGACGTGATCGACGAAGCAGGTGCACGGGTCCGGCTGCGAACCATGAGCCGTCCACCGGATCTAAAAGAAATTGACGAAGATATCGAGCGTCTCAACAAAGAGAAGGAAGACGCGGTTGCCAATCAAGATTTTGAGAAAGCAGCCAACCTGAGAGATCAGGCCGATAAACTTCGTAAAAAGAAAGACCAAATCAAGCGAGAATGGCGTGAGAAGTCTCAGGAAACTGACGGCGTGGTTGACGAAGAGGTAATTGCAGAAGTCATTTCGAAAATGACCGGCGTTCCGCTTACACGTCTATCAACCGAAGACTCGATGCGGCTGATGAAAATGGAAGACGAGCTCCACAAGAAGGTCGTTAGCCAGGATGCTGCAGTCGTCGCGATTTCGAAAGCCGTTCGACGGAGCCGTAGTGGACTCAAAGATCCGCGACGCCCAATTGGTTGCTTTATGTTTGCCGGCCCAACCGGTGTTGGTAAAACATTGCTCTCCAAGGCACTCGCAGAATTCATGTTCGGAGATGAAGAGGCTCTGGTTGCAATCGACATGTCCGAATACATGGAGAAACATAATTTGAGCCGGTTGATCGGAGCACCTCCAGGATACGTGGGCTACGAAGAGGGTGGACAGCTAACCGAAAAAATTCGTCGACGTCCGTATTCGGTCGTCCTTCTAGACGAAATCGAAAAAGCTCATCCCGACATTTTCAACATGCTTCTCCAAGTGATGGAAGAGGGACGATTAACTGACAGCTTCGGTAGAAACATCGATTTCCGAAATGTAATCCTGATCATGACCACCAACGTCGGTGCTCATGCGATCAAGAATGAATCGCACTTTGGACTTCCAGGGGCCGGCGAAGACCAATCGTTCGAAGGCATGAAAGCTCGGGTTTACGATGAAATCAACAAGGCTTTCCGTCCAGAATTTCTCAATCGTCTTTCTGAAACGCCAATCATTTTCCGTCACCTTGAGAAGAAAGACCTTAAATTGGTCATTGACTTCGAATTGGCGAAAATTAGGGAGCGGCTTTCTGAGCGAGGCTTTGAGCTAACGTTGTCCAACGATGCCAAAGATTTCCTGATCAAAAAGGGAACCGACTTGGAGTATGGAGCACGTCCATTACGACGCGCGTTGGAAAATTATGTCGAAGACACACTCTCAGAAGAACTGCTTAAAGGCAACTTCCAGGGCAAAAATCGAATCACGGTCGACGGTGTCAAGAACGACAAGGGCAAAATCACGGGGCTGAAATTTGACAGCGAATTTGTTGCACCTCCTGAAGAACCTCCGCAAGAAGAAGCCGTCGGAGTCGGTGTTGCCGACGACGATTCCGGTGATGATTCCCCGGAAAACTCTGGCACAAGTGAGGACTAAACCAAAATTTAGATCCTGATAATCAGCAGCAAGCCCCGTCTGGAAACAGCGGGGCTTGTTTCGTTTCTCACCACCGACTTACATCGTTTACTTAATTTCTATTTAAACCGTGTCTCCAACCAACCGCTCATTTCACGTAACATCGAGTCATCCAGCGTTTGCTCGATAGTAACGTAGTTACTCGGCGAGCCCGTCTCGCATTTTTGAAAGAGATGATTGAGACCGGGCAACAAAACCTGAGTGAAATCCTGATTCACCGCCTTATCCATCGCTCCTCTAATGGCAGGCATGTTCAATTGGGGATCGACCTGAAGATCCTTCTCACCGATCAACGAGAGCACCGGGCAGTGCGTCTTGCTGAGCGTAGTTGCCGGGTCAAATTCAAGAAAATACTTCATCCATTTCGATTTAAAAACAAGTATCGTTTTGGTTGCAACATCGTTGAGACCGTATTTTAACCGCTGGTCCTCGCTTAAATCAGCGAAAACGCCGTTCAGCGAATCTACAAAATCCCCGTCCATGGGAAGCCCCTCTTTTGATCTAGCAATCACAAGCCGTAACAACTCATCCTGTAGATCAAGAACTTTTTCGGGCACCCCGGCAACCGCTGCAATCCCTCTGGTCTGATTCAAAATAATCTCGCGACCAGAGACGCCCGTTCCAGCCAAAAGCACGACACCCGCAACATCTGCATTGCGACTCGCAACCATTGGCCCAATAATTCCCCCTTCACTATGGCCGGCGAGAATGATCTTCTTGGAATCAATCCTAGGGTTCGTTTTGGCCCATTCAAAAACCGCCTCCAAATCATCCGCCAAATCCGCAGTTGTCGCCTCAATAAAATTCCCCTTCGACTCGCCGATTCCTCGATCATCGTACCGGACGACGGCGAATCCTTTTTTGGTTAAATAATCAGCAATGACTAAAAATGGACGATGCTCAAAAATCGTCTCATCGCGATCCTGCGGGCCTGAACCACTCGTCAAAATAACTGTTGGAAAAGGGCCTGTCCCGGTCGGCATCGTGACAGTTCCGGCGAGCACAACTTCGGTCGAATACTTAGAATCAACCAAACTAGCCTGCACTTTAAAATCTTCAGATTCGTAATCAAAAGGGGGCTTAGGCGTTTGCGGACGCTTCAACTCAGGCGACTTCGTTTGCTCGATGGGTATTCGTTTCAGCACCAGCGGAATTTTTGCACCGGATTGGATCCAGGTTCCGTCAAGCACCTTGCCGTCCGCATCAAGTTTCCCAACGAACTTGGCCGCCGTAGCAGGGATTGTCATCGTAATCTGATTCCCGTCTTGCTCGAAACCTCCTTCTAGCCCATTGACCCCTTCGGTGAGACTATCTAACTGAATTGATTTCTTGCCTTCGAAATCTACAAAAATGCGAAACTGAAAATCGAAATGCTTCGGGCCAGCCTCCATCTTGCCCACCCAAGTGGAGATATGTTTCGCCGGCCTCCAACCATCAATTAGCTTAAATTCAATATTGAATTTTAACCCCTGTGTGAACACTCCGGTCACCGCCGTTTGATCTGCATTCATATCGCCGGTAAACGAGACTCCCAGCTTCTTGATTTCAAACGTCAACTGCGTTGCGGTTCGCTTGACCTTGTCGAATGGGATTGGAGTCGCAACTTGATCCAAGCTGACCATCGCCCCGCTGTACGATCCGCCCTTTTCAGGCTTTAACCGAAGCTGGAGCCGCAGTTTCTGGGGGCCAACTTTTAAAATACCCATCCA
>JAALLA010000053.1 GCA_011087765.1 Pirellulaceae bacterium | reverse complement strand
AGAAGCCAAGGTTCCAGGTCAATCCGAATAAGCAAAATTGGGTTTGTTATCGGTGTGACGTGCGCGGCGACGTGTTTGACTTTGTGATGAAACGCGAAGGCGTTGATTTTCGCGAAGCACTCGAAATCCTTGCGGAGCGAGCCGGGATTGAGGTTCGTTCTTTCCAGAAAAAAGTGGTGAAGGGCTCGGCAGATGATAAGGCGACGCTTTATCGTGCAATGGCGTGGGCCGAGCAGGAGTACCACGAATGTCTGTTGAGCTCCGATGCTGCGATTCCAATTAGAGACTACCTCTCTGAGCGTGGGATTACCCAGGAGAGTATTGATCGGTTTCGAGTTGGGTTTGCCCCGTTGTCCTGGTCTTGGTTGGTTGACCGGTCCAGTGGTACCAGTTTCTCGCCCGAGATATTGCAAGCTTGCGGTCTCGTTTCAGCGAATGATCGAGGTGGGTGGTACGAAAGATTTCGTGGACGAGTTTTGTTTCCCATCCGTGATACTCAAGAGCGAACGATTGCTTTGGGTGGCCGGGTGGTGCCGAGTCTTTATCCGCAGGGAGACGCTCCGCCCGCAAAATACGTCAATTCGCCGGAGACGCGGCTATTTTCGAAAAGCAAGAACTTGTATGCGTTGAATCTTGCCAGAAATCATGTCCAAAAGACAAACGTCAAAGATAAGCGTCTAGTGATTGTAGAGGGTTACACGGACGTTGTAGCAGCCTGGCAGGCAGGTCTTACCAATGTTGTAGCTGCTTTGGGTGTTGCTTTGAATGAGCAGCATATACGACTAATTAAGCGGTTTGCAGATGGGATTACGTTGGTTCTTGACGGTGACGAAGCCGGTCAGCGAACCATGAATACGGTTCTTGATTTATTTGTTGCTCATGACATCGACTTAAGGATTCTTAGTCTTCCCACAGGGTTAGATCCCTTTGACTATTTAATGGCAGAGGGGGGCGAGGCATTTCAGGCCCTGGTCGATAAAGCGCCAGATGCTATCGCTCATAAGATCCTTGTCGAGACTCGTGGTGTTGATTTAGTTAATGATACTCATCGTTCTAATCAGGCGCTGGAGAATATTTTAAAAACGCTTGCCGGTATTTCAGAAAAGACCCTCGGTGATTCGACCGCTAAGAGTATTCGCGAAGATCAGATGCTGTTGCGATTGGGGCGGCAATTTCAACTGGCACCAGAAATGGTTCGTCGTCGGCTCAAGGATCTTCGGAGTAAGACGCGCGTTCGACCAGAAGCAAGGGACTCAACTACTAAGCAGGATCTAGTAGACTATTCGAAGTTTGACAAAAAAGAATCTGAGCTCGTGCAGTTACTGCTTCAGGATCCTTCTCTGTTGGACCGGGCTGTGGAAAATGTTTCCCCCGAGCAATTTCATGTCGGCGTTCTTCGTGATTTGTACGAAGTGATGGGTGAGTTTTTTCATGAGGGGAAAGGCGTGGGCTATAAGCAATTGACAGTTGAACTCGAGGAGCCACGTTTGAGGAAATTGGTAGATTATCTGAACGCTGAAGCGACGGCAAAAAAAGAGACGAACGTGGAACAGGCTTCTGCCTATACAATGGATTTCGAAGCCCAGTTGCAATCGATTATATTGAGATTTAACGAGCGGGAAGTTGAATCCGGGACTCAGGCCAAGATTTCAAAATTACATTCCGGTGGCTTAGATGAAGACGAAGAGAAGCGTGCGTTAGAGGAATTATTTAGACAGCAGCTTCAGAAACCTAACAATTCAGTGTGAGATTTTGGAAAATTTGATTGTCTGAGGCTTAGTATTTGCGGTTGTTCGCAGGTGATGCCGAGGAAAGTTAGATTTTCCGCATGATGAGATAAGAAGAAGCGCTTAAGTGTTTTGCAGGCCCATGGATGGGAGGCAGCTTGAGTGTTGATCGACAGTTGAACTTGAGGTGAGTGTGCGGTGTGGCTGAGCCATCCGCGAATTCCATGAGGTTTGCGTTTAGTTTGGTTCCGCGCGAAAGGGACATTCTCAAGGCGATCCGGTATGGTAGCACTCAACTAAAACCTCTTTGAGAGATTTCAACGTAGATCGGTTGGCGTCCAGCGCGAAATGGATTTCGCAGGAGTACGACGTGGAAATGACAGCAAACGGTAGCAATACCGCAAACCAGCAGAATTTTGAGATTGATGAGAACGAGCTTGCGAAGATCATCAAAAAGGGTAAATCTCAAGGGTTTTTAACCTACGAAGATGTGACCGATTACCTCCCTGATGAGGTTGTTGGTGCTGAAAAATTGAACGGTTTGATCGCGGCGATTGAAAAATCAGGGATCGAATTGTGCGACGCTGCTTCTCTTCCCGGGGATGTGTCTGTAGAAGACATTCCAAAAGCAGATGCGGACAGTGAAAATGTAAGCCCGCAACCCCTCGGCAAATTACCCCGTCCTAGTGACGATCCGATTCGAATGTATTTGAGTCAGATGGCGGTGATTCCGCTGTTGGGACGCGACGAAGAGATTTCGTTGGCGAAGCGAATTGAGATTGCGCGAAAACGTTACCGAAGAGGTGTGCTCACGAGTAACTACGCATTGATGGCGACGTTTGAAACACTCAAGCGGGTCTATGCTGGCGAGTTGCCATTTGACCGGACCATTAAGGTTTCACTGACCGAGAATCTAACGAAAGAACAGATTCAGGCAAGGATGCCGCATAATTTCAAAACGATGGAGCATTTATTGAAGGAGAATGCGAAAGATTTCAGGCTTCTGATTAGTAAGCAGACGGCTGATGTTGAGAAAAAGTCAGCGAGGAAAAGGTTTCTTGCCCGCCGGTCCAAGCTTGTAGTTTTGGTGGAAGAGTTAAGTCTTCGGTCGAGGCGGATCAGTCCCATGATCAAGCAATTGAGAAACTACTCGGATCGCATGAATTTGATTCGAAGTCAGTTGCGGGATGAAGGGGCAGATGCTCCAACCGAAGTCGAAAGGAAGCACCTTAGGTCGGAACTCGCTCGCTTGGTGACTCTTTGCCAAGAAAGTCCGGCAAGCCTCGAAAAACGAGTGAGTGACTGTGAGAAGTTTTTCTCTGAATTTGAAAATGCGAAGCGACAACTGTCTAGTTGTAACCTTCGGTTGGTCGTTTCAATTGCGAAAAAGTATCGCAATCGCGGTATGAGTTTTCTTGATTTGATTCAGGAGGGGAATACTGGTCTGATGCGTGCAGTTGATAAGTATGAATACCGGCGCGGGTTTAAGTTCTCAACTTATGCCACGTGGTGGATCCGTCAGGCGATCACGCGAGCAATTGCCGATCAAGCGCGGACTATTCGGATTCCAGTTCACATGATTGATGTCCTTTCGCGACTGAGAAATATTCAGAAAGCTCTCCATCAAGAGACAAGGCGTCCGCCGACGATGGAGGAGATTGCTGTCCGGGCTCAAATGGATGTTGATGAGGTTCGGCGCGTGCTCGACATTGGGCGTCATCCCGTGAGTTTGGATCGTCCCGTTGGTGAGGGAGATGACTGTAGTTTTGGCGAATTTATCGAAGATTCGCAGACTGATAATCCCGTTCGTGCCGCCACGAACTGCATCCTTCGCGATAAGATCGACGGGCTTTTGAAGACACTGACGTATCGTGAGCGGGAGATCATTCGCTTGCGGTATGGCCTGGGAGACGGTTACACCTATACGCTTGAAGAAGTTGGTCGGATTTTTAAAGTGACTCGTGAACGGGTTCGTCAGATCGAAGCGAAAGCGGTTAGGAAGCTCCAAAACCCAGTGCGAAGTCAGCAACTCGAAGGGTTTGTTCCAGCATTGGGCAATCTCGATCCCGGGGCAACTTCGGAAATAGAAGAGGCGAATGGATCGGGTAATGTGGACGGGGCAAACGGTTCGGTTGCCGGCGTTGACAACTCCTCAGAATTATTCGATTTTGGAGTTTTGCAAAATAGTCAGTACTGAAAATGTCTGGCTTAATTGCGGTAAAATGAGCTTAGAGAACAAGGAACCGCTGACCAGTGATGGTCAGCGGTTTTTTTTATTGGTACGATGCTACGACTGAACGGGAAACTGCCTTGAAATCAAGTTGCAGATCCTTTTCGTTTCCTAACAAGTGGAGGTGAAAACTAGTGAGTCTTGACTACGGGTTACTTCGAACTTTGCATCGAATGTTACGTCAATTGACGGACATTGGTGAGCGTATGGACAAAGGCCCTCGAAAGGTTCGGATCGTGGCCGCGAACGAGGCTAACTTTTTGAAGGCCCTTGAGGAGGCTAAAGCTGCGTTACTTGATATGCGGAAAGCGTCGAATGCCAAGCAAATGCAGTTGAATGAGCGCGAGGCAAAAATTGAAGATATGAAGACAAAGCTAAATGTCTGTGACTCGAATAAAGAATTTCAACTGCTAAAGGACAGGATTGCTGCTGATCTCCAAGCCAATAGCGTATTGCAAGATGAAATTCTCGAACAGCTAGAGAAGATCGACGTTCTCACTGAGGGGGCTGACGATGCGAAAAAGAACCATGAAAAATCGCAGGCTGATTCAAAACGAGTTAGTGACGAGGTCTCACTTGATTTGAAGGCGCTGGTGGCAGAGAAAGAGAGAATATCGGCAGAGTTGGTAGTAAAAGAAAAGGAAATCCCCGGGGATTTGCTAATCCAGTACCGTCGCCTGGTGACTGCAAAAGGGGAGGACGCACTCGGCGTTACCAATACCGAGACGTGTGGGAATTGCAATCAAACTCTGACTCCACAAACGATCAACGATTTGATGATGAAGCAGCCTGTTTTTTGCAAGGGCTGTGGATGCTGGATGTATCTTTCAGAGAATCACCCCTCGGCGTGAAGTCGGAACAGATTCTTTCAAGAAATCAATTTTTCACCGATCTTTAATAGAAATGACGCGTAAGACACTCCGTCGGTTCTCACTTTGGATGGGCGTCGCTGTTGTTGAGACCATGATTTTTTGTTTTTCCCCTGGACCGAATTGTCAGTGACATGTCTGGAAAAGAACCTGTTGGCGAGCGTAAAGAGTCCGGTGGCGACGATTCGATCGTCAGTGAGATTCGGCGGAGTCATTGGAAAAAAATTCTCATCCGTCTTCTTGGCGGTGTGGCTGTTATTTTGGTGCTGGTGCTCTTGATTGCCAGCGCGTCGCTCACCGAACCTGCTTCATACCAAACCGCGCTTGCAATGTCTCAGGCGGATGCGAAATCCTTCCGGCTGGATTTTGAGTCCAGAGTAATTGAATTGGGGAATATCGTTCGAGAAAAAAAGGAATGGAAAACAACGTTCACTCAGGCGGAGGTAAATGGGTGGTTGGCGGACAATCGTGAGTTCTCTAAAACGCTTCCGCAGGTGATAAGCCAGCCGCGTGTTGTATTGGCTGAGGCTAGGATGTCGGTCATTTTTCGTTGCAAAATCTTGGGTTTTGATGCGATCGTTCAGGGCGAGTTGGACGTGTTTTGTACGGAGACGCCGGGGCAAATTGCAATTCGAATTTATCAAGTTCGCTCCGGTTGGGTGCCTCTCCCCATGGATGCGTTCACCGATCAGTTGACGGCAGTCATGCTATCGTATGGTGCGGAGGTTGAGTGGAGCGAGATAGACGGCGATCCAGTGGCACTGATGCTTTTTCCTGAGGATTCGTTTCAATTGGGAACGAAGATTTTGGCGGTTCAAGCTGTAGAGATAGAGGAGCGTAAATTGATGATTACGGGCAGGTCGAAATCAAAACCATTTTAGCGCATCACAGCGGTAATCGTTCACTCATGCCCTTGAGAGGTATTGTCCGGTGCGTGTGTCGACTTTGACGCGTTCGCCCTCTTTGAGATACTCCGGTACCTGAACCTCCAGGCCTGTTTCCAGTTGGGCGGGCTTGGTTCGGCTCGTCGCTGAATTTCCTTTTACCCCGGGATCACATTGAGTTACCAGTAACTCGATCGTCTGGGGAATCTGGATTCCAACACAATCTCCATTGTAGATTAGCGCTAAAACACCCTCGAGGGAGTCAGTAATGTAGGGTTTTTCGTTTTCGATATCTTCCATCGCGACCGGATACTGTTGAAAGTCAGTTTGGTCGAGAAAATGGTAATGCGTCGCATCGGAATACATTAACTTTACATCGCGTTTCTCAAAGTCAGCATCGGTCAGCGACTCGGTTCCTTTTAATGCGATATCGACTTTTTGCCGCGTTACAATATTACGCGCGCGAAATTTGTAAACGGTTGAGGCGCCTCGTGCCGATGGCGAATTGACCTTAATTGACTCGATGATCACGGGTGATCCTTCGTATTCGACAATCGATCCGTTTTTTATTTCTTTTGCTTGCATAACGTTTAAGCCAGAATTGGCTTTCAGGAAAAACAAATTGGATTAAAAATGAAATGGTCTAGAGTAGCGAGTTCGATTGAGGGTCGAGTCCAACACCTTCACAGACGTTGGCAATTCGTTCCATGATTAACAAGAGTCCTCCAGGGTCGAGCATCTCGCCATCCTCTTCCGATCCCTGTTGGCGTTCAAAGTGGTAGATGTCGAACCGGGCGTTTGATTTGGATAACGATTTTAATTTTTCGTGTTCTTCGGTGGTGAGCGTCATGCTTAGGAACTCTTCTCGCAAATTGTCGACTTGTTCGACTACCTCTTCGCCTCCGACGTAACTAATTTCCATTGCGGAACTGTCGTGCGGGCAGAGGATGGTGACGGATTCAAATTTCCCGTCAACCTCCCGCAGGTTGTTAAGTTCGTAGTTTTCAGCGATTTGCTCAATTGCCGATTTTACAATCGTCCCCTCCGGGCGATTGTGATTTTCAAAGAGAATGAAAAATGTATCGCGATAAACGTATTCGTTGTTTTCAAATAGAGACACGCCGTGCTCCCGAACTGTCAAAACCAAAAAAATCCCGTTGAGCCGAGTCCTCCCATTCTAGCGGTCGGTCAGGCGGTCGGTAGTAGACTAAGACTCAGCATTCCAAATGGCAAAAGAAAAGCGGGAAACTCTCCCAGCTATTATTTGGATTTAATTAACCCAGTTCCCGTGATCGCTCAGTTGCCGCCTGAACGGCCGAAATAACAGCGTCTCGGAATGAATTTTCCTCGAGTGCTTTGATGCCTTCGATGGTGGTTCCGCCGGGGCTGGCTACGCTGTCTCTTAAAATTGCGGGATGATCGCCTGTTTCTTGCAGCATCTTTGCGGAGCCGAGCACGGTTTGAATGGCCAGTTGGCGGGCGGTCGAGCGAGGCATGCCAGTGAGAACGGCTCCGTCAATCAGTGATTCGATGAAGGTAAACACAAAGGCGGGGCCTGAACCCGACAGGCCGGTTACCGAATCTAGAATCGCTTCGGAGACCTCGACGACGACAGCCATCGGTTCGAGCATTGTCTTGAGGGTTTGGCGATCTGAAAGATTGACTTCCGAATCGGCGGTCATTCCACAAGCTCCCATCCCGATCAAGCAGGGCCGGTTAGGCATCATTCGGATGATTCGGCGTGAGCCTGTTAGCCGCTGAAGTTCAAAAGTTCGAACGCCAGCGACAATCGAGCAAATGAGTGGAGCATGGCGGAATTCGACATCCTCAATGGCAGCGTGGAGGTATTGTGGCTTGACTGCAAGAAAAATAAGTTCGCTGGCGTCAGCAAGATGTTGATTGCTTTCCACACGGGTGGTCGTGTGCGGGGCCTCGACGAGTTGAGTAAAACTAGCGCAGGCAGCGTCACAGGGATCTGAGATGAAAAAATTAATGGTTTGATCAGCGGATTGTGAGATTCCAACTGCAAGTGCTTTGGCCATTTGGCCGGCACCGATGAATCCAATGTTATTCAAGTCTCGATCCTTAAATTTTACGTGTTCGTCGTTGAGGAGGGGAAAGCAGGTTCCAGTGTACCGTTAAAGGACTGGATTCACTATCGTTCACCAGGGTGTGTCGGGAAATCCTATTTAGAGAATGGTGATTTTGCCAACCGTTTTTATTGATTTTGATTCAAAGAAACTCGGTCAGGGACTGGAATCGGTCAGACTGTGTTGGCTCTACCGCTGGGCTTAATGCGTCGATTCATTTAAACTGTTGGGATGCTAAAAGACCTAATTCTCGGAACCGCTGGGCACATTGACCACGGTAAAACTTCACTCATCGGCGCTCTGACCGGGACGAATACAGACCGTCTTCCTGAGGAACAGAAGCGTGGGATTACGATTGAATTAGGGTACGCGCATCTTGATCTGCCTCCGTTTCGCCTTGGGATTGTTGACGTTCCCGGCCATGAAAAATTTGTTCGCCAAATGCTCGCTGGAGCAACCGGAATGGATTTGGCGTTATTAGTGGTCGCGGGTGATGATTCCATTAAGCAGCAGACCAAAGAGCATCTTGATATTTTAAGAATGCTTGACTTGCCCGCCGGTGTAATCGCGTTAACAAAGTGCGATTTATCAGATCCAGAGTGGCTCGATTTAGTTGAAGATGAAATCCGCCAAATGGTCTCTGGTACGTTCCTCAAAGACGCGCCCATTATTCGTACCAGCTCGAAAACGGGAATGGGGGTCGAAGAATTAAAGAATGCACTCCGTTCTGCTGCTGAGACGGTTGCGCAAACGGATCGTGCAAACCTAAAGGACGCTCCTTATCGAATGGCGATTGATCGGACGTTTACAATTGACGGATATGGTACGGTGGTGACCGGTTCGGTTAGCAGTGGTCGCGTCAGTGTTGGTGACCAGGTTGAGATACAGCCTGGAGATCGATCGGTTCGCGTACGTGGAATCCAGAACCATGATTCGGCGTCGGAGACGGTGTCACGTGGTCAAAGGGCAGCGATCAATCTTGCTGGCGTGCATCATCTTGAAATCGATCGAGGGCATGAGTTGTGCGCCGAGGGGCATCTCTTGCCTTCGACGTTGATGACGGTGAAATTACATTTGCTGGACAGGCTAAATAAACCACTGAAGGATCGGACGCGAGTTCGGTTTCACGTAGGAACAGCCGAGTTGTTTGGTAATGTGCGGCTGCTTGGAGTTTCGGAGTTGGATCCGGGGCAGGAATGTTATGCTCAGGTTTTCCTTAACGACGCTGCTGTCGCAGTTTGGAATCAGCCGTTTGTTGTTCGATTGCAGTCACCAGTTGTGACGATCGGGGGCGGGCGGGTTCTGATGCCCAATGCAAAGAGGATTAAGAAAGCCACAGATCTCGATTTGGAGATGATTTCTGATTTGACCAGCATGGATCCGTTAACCCGCGCTTCTGCGAGCGTCTATCTTGCGGATGATCTTGGCTGGGTTCCTTCCGATCTGGCCAGAAGTGCGGGAGTGGTTGGATTTGAAGAGGTGTTTACGCAGTTGAAGGCTAGGGGAGACCTTATTGAAATTCCGATTTCAATGAACCGAAGTGTTAAGGTCCACCGCAGTAGATTTGAACATCTGGCTGAGCGGATCATCAAAGCACTCGAGCGGCTGCACCGCCTCCAACCTCTTCGATTTACGCATCCCCGATCGGCTCTCAATGTTGAGTTCAAGTATCTCGATACGCCGGAACTTCTTGACCTTGTGATTGAAGAGCTAAAGCGGAAAAAGAAAATTATCGCCAATGTCAATTCGGTAGGAATCGTTGGTTATGGCCCAAAATTATCCAAAGGGCAAAGAGCCTTGTTAGCTGAGTTGATTGAGATGGTTAGGAAGGCGGGGCTCAAAGTTCCCACGGTTACAGAACTTGAGGGATCGGCCAAGAAAAATAAAGAGTCGGTAAGGGAATTGTTGGAGATGGCAAGTGAGAACGGTGACCTACTGAAGATCGCGCCTGAGTACTATATTCACAGCGAAGTTGTATCGGCAACCAAACAAAAATTAATTGAGGAAATTGAAGCGGCGAACGGATTGACGATGAGTGAAATTCGTCAAATCTTAGATACGAGTCGCAAGTATGCAATTCCACTGTGCGAGTATTTTGACAAAACCGGTTTCACAAAGCGGGACGGTGACAAGCGATTGTTGGGAGCAGCGGCTAAAACTTAGACGCTGTGGAAACAAGGGGCTTTGCTGGAAGTGGCAAAGTTTGGATGTGGCAACGGTTGACTATGCCTAAGGTTGGATTGTGCTGTGGGAAGACGTTTGAAACTAATGCGGATTGCAGGGATCGATGTTTATCTGCACTGGACGTATTGGTTAGCGCCCGTTTACATCGTCTATCATAATCGAGTCTTCGGTGATCAAGCCTGGTATGTGACCGGTGTCCTGTTTTTTCTATTGCTTAATCTGTCCTTGTGCGTGTTGCTGCATGAATTGGGGCACGCCCTGATGGCTCGGCGGTTTGGCGCGACAACCAAGGACATCATAATTACGCCGATCGGGGGCATGGCGCGGTTGGTTGGAATGCCGAAAAAACCACTTCAAGAGTTCTTGATTAGTTTTGCAGGACCTGCGGTAAATTTGGTGATCGCATTACTGTTAGCGGTCGCTATTTTGCTGGCGCGAGGTTCGCTCATCCCGGGGCTTCGTTTTGAGGGATTGAATCAGTTACCTGTAATCCTGTTGTGGATCAATCTTGTTCTGTTTCTGTTTAACTTGATTCCTGCTTTTCCGATGGATGGAGGTCGTATGTTGAGAAGCCTGCTCGCTCGGCGAATGTCGTATTTACGAGCGACCGTGATTGCTGCCCGATTGGGGCAGTTCAGCGCTTTGTGGTTCTCGATTTATGTTTTGTTTGAAAAGCAGTATCCACTGGTTTTTGTTGGCGTTTTCGTGTTTTTTTCTGCTCAGTTCGAGTTGAACCAAACGCGGGCACTGCAAGTAAGTGAAATGGACGGTGGTTCGCTGGAGATATGATTTTGGATTTAAGGAAAAACGCCTTGAATTGGCTCGCCAGTTCGGTCGATCGGAGTGAATTTTTCCAACGTATCATCGGGAACATACACCGCAAAACCGCTGTCCTTATAGACCCACGACCAGCCAATTTGTTTTGCCATTTGGGAATCATCCTGGACAAGTAATTCTCCCAGAGGTGAATTTACGGGAACTAAAATTGCGTGTGTGTCATACCGTTGGAGTGTGGTTTGCCACCCCTTTCTCGCTTTGTAGAAATCATCATTTTCAACGATCGCTGCGTCGGGGTAGGCAACCTCGTAACGACTATCGATACTGACTTTTACCTGTGGATGAAGTTTCCATTGCACGAACGCTCCTGCTGCAAAGGGAACGAATAAATTAAGTTCACTTTCCAGACTTTGGCTGCGGAGGTAATCCGCAGCACCGGCGGGATAGATGACTTCATGTTTTTGGGTGTTGGAAATTTGGTTGGGGATTTTTAATTCCCAGAATCGGACGTTGATCGAATAGCCGACGGCAATCAAGGCAATGGAAAACGCGGTGACGGTAATCTGAGCCCGGTAGCTGTCGAACATGTTTTTAATTTCCTGGCTTAGGCCAGAGCGTTGAATCATAGGAGGAACCATGCAGGCCCAGGTGACGGCATAGAGGGATCCGTGGCGATAGTGTTTGGCGGCGAGATAGGCGGTCAGGATAAGAGCCAGGCTTTCAAAGATAGATGTTCGTCCTTCCCGCCAAATCGCATAGGCAGCGATTAAAACCGAAATTCCGTAGATTAACGGTAGTCGAATTTCCCAGATTGGCCGCCACTCAAGAATGAGAGGACGGTCCATGGATACAGCGCGGTACAGGTAGGGAATGTATTCCCAACCGTACGGATTTACGATCAATAAAATCAGAGTGACGAGCCCCGTGATAACCAAGTGCCAGACTCTGTGGAGTGTTTTTAGGGGGGAACGCGTCTCGAGACCTGCGTCGACTAAACGCGCGAAACAATAGACGCCAAGGATTCCCATCCCCGAGACTACGCCGCCATGCATATTCGACCAAATGATAAATAGTGGAAACCAAATCAGCACCCACCACCGTTTCCCGCGTCGATCCAGGTCCAATAAGAAAAGCAGGATAACTAGGAATAACAGAGTGAACAGCTGTGCGCGGATGTTGTTGAATGCCATCCATCCACCAAGATTTAGAGCGAATGGTGCGAGGATGGAAAAGACCGCGAGACCAGCGCCTTGTTTTTTTGCATAGAAAAAGCAGCCGAAGCAGACGGCAAATGTGAGGAAATATTTTAGTGCCACCAGTGCCGAAGCACCCCAGCCAGTGGACACCGTTGCCAGGTAGATGACAGCGCCAGTGCCCCATTCGTGGTGGACTACTGTTTCGTTAGTGGGAGTGTAGGCAAAAGCATCGGTCGTTGGCATTGAGCCTTCGGATTCCATCTGCCGGTAGAGTGCCATTTCATGAAAAAGATCGAGATCGACGATCATATTCTTCGAGGCGACCGCGAGCACGCCACCTAAAAGCGCGAGGGTAATTGCCAGCGGCATAAGTCTAGAAAAAGATGGCATTGGATACTCATCATGCGGTCAATACGTATGAGCTCGTTTTGTCGCTCGACGAATGATAGCAGAAGCGATCGAGTTGATAGAATGCCGATTATGAATCAATTGAAGAAATGGAAGGCGGTCTGATTCTGTATCCAGAATGATCGCTGGCGGCCCATTGATTCTAATGGTTCGTGGCGAAGTATGGCTGCATTTTACGCGTCTTCGCTAGCTTCGTTCGCGTTCTCTGAAGCAGGTTCTTTCGGAGCGGTCTGCTGGGCAGGTGATTCGTTAAGCCGGTTTTTGTAGGTGCCTAAGTCACACCCTGAAAACAAAGTAATCGCAACGAGGCTTAAGATGGATATGCCGATGAAACTGCAATTTCGGTTGGATGGTGTTGGCATTTTGGAAAACTTATCTGTTTGGCGAATAGGAAAGGTGTGACGGGTGAGGCTGGGAAATCCTGAGAGCCTATCTTAACTAGTTTTTGTGGTTTTTCCGAGGTGCTTTTGAGAAAGTCCGAGATCGGCTGGAGTCGAGGGAAAACACCTAAGTATGGGGCGCAGGAGCATGTGGCATTAGTCCGGCTGATTTTAATCGTGGCCGTTGGCCGAGGATTAACAAGAAAAGCGTTGGCCTCTCGAGAGACCAACGCTTCGTGTTCCCTGGCACTGGGACGGAGTTCGTCCCAGTGCACAGTTCAAGCTCAGCCGTGAGCACTTATTGTAACGGTTGACCCAGAAACCGTAGTTACAATAAGCAAATTATGCTCTACCCCCAGGAGGGAGGGTGGTGCAAGATTCCCGCGTTTCAAGCACCGTCGACTGATCTTAAGGTGTTTTGTTTTAAAAGGTGTTTTGTTTTAAATTTAGGTCGGAGTGGATCTGAATCAGGCTTGCCGAATTCAAATGAGTTGTTTGATGAAATACGTTTACTGAAGCAATTTAAGCGACGCAATACCGATTTGTAATTCTTTTCAGGGGAAGCCTGTTTGCTAGCGAATGATTGGGCTAGGTCGCCAAAATACGCTGTTTTTAGGCAAGCTTAATTTGTGTTCCGGGTTTATGCTCGATAGTCGTCGATATCAAAGATGTTTGGTTGGTCATCGTTGGGCTCGGAGAAGACCGCGTTATCGTAAAGCCATGCCTGGCAGACGTCTCGATCAGTGATGGTCCAGTTTTCTTCGCCAATCAAGGCAAATGGGCGTTCGCCACATCCGGCGATGATAACCGCATCGTTGGGTTGTGCGTGGGTTAGTGCCCACTCAATTGCTTTGAAGCGATTAGGGATCAGTTGTGCTTTGCCAGGATCCTCAAATCCATCGAGAATTTGGTGAGCTGGTTCGTAGTCGAGTAGTGGACCGCCAGCAGTATTGGTAATGATGACCTTGTCCGCGGCTCGTTCAGCAATTTCGCCGAGTCGTTGACGTTCTCGCTGCGAGTGACTGTCGTCAATAGAGCAAAGGCACCAAACGTTACCTTTTGTGTTTTCACGGATTGAACGGATGGCATGAGCAAGTTGTCCGCTGCTTCGCGCCGAATCGATCCAGACGCCGAAGTTTTGCCCGCATTCGATTTTTTCGAGTCGCCCGGGAATTTGACCGACTGACTCAAGGCCTTTGGCGATGGTCTCAATTTCAATCCCTTGCGCGAGTCCCACGGCGGTCGCAGCGAGGCAGTTGTAAATATGTTGGTCACCGATGATGGTCGTTCTGACTGGAATCGAATCGGAACCGGCGGTAATTACAAACGTCTGCTCTCCGGCAGAACAATCAATTGGTTTTGCTGTGATATCGGCTTCTTGTTTAATACCTACCGTTAAGACGGGGCGATCAATTTGATTTAATAAAAAGTGCGTTTTCGGGTCGTCTGCATTAATGATTGCCAGTCCCGTTGGTTTGAGTTTATCCAAAAGACGGAGCTTTGCCCTTTGGTAATTTGCTTCAGAACCATGGAAGTCGAGATGGTTTTCCCGGATGTTGGTTAAAATGGCGACGTCGAGTTCGACGCCAGCAAGGCATCGCCTGGCGAGAGCGATGCTTGGCACCTCAATTACAGCGTTTTCGCAATGGGCAAGTGCCATTGAGGTCAATTGTTCTGCGAGCCACGGTGGGTTTAAATCAGCGGTTGGAACCGATGTTTTATTTTTCCCCTGGCTAACTTCGATCGATGAAATTAAGCCTGTGGTTTGGCCGGCGGCTTTTAAGATTCCAGAAACAAGGTGACAGGTGACTGTTTTTCCATCGGTTCCTGTCACACCTATCGAATTTAATCGGCGACTGGGATTACCAGCGAGTGCCTGACAAATCTTTCCATAGGCCTCTCGGGAATCGTTAACGAGGCATTGGGGGCGATGTGTCGTTAGTAAACGTTCAGTAACAACTGCCGACGCTCCACGGGCGATTGCCTCCTGGGTGAAATCATGCCCGTCTTGTTCGGAGTCCATGATGGCCACAAAGAGGTCGTCAGTCTGGCAGTCTGTCCACAAACCGCAACATGACTGGAAAAAGACTTCGTCAGCACCAACTAGTTTGGCATCCGGAAGAATATCCCGAAGCCTGATGCCACGATCCGTATTGGTGTTATATAACTGGGTACTCACAAGGCCTCCTTGCCTGGCGAATTCCAAAATTCAAAAAGCGATTTTGTTCGCGGTAACTCGCGTTCAATCAAGCATCACACTTGGCCGAGTAGGCGAGTACATGTCAGCATCCTGCCAACGAAATCGATTTTCATTAATCGATAACTTTCGTCAAGGTAGATCGTCGATTCAGCGCTCGGTTTGATATGAAAGCGTGGCTCAAAGATTTTTGGATTTCGCAATTGACAAGGCGCAAAATTGAATGAATATGGCGTTTGGTTAAGCGAAAATATGGCTGCGGATTGGTGAAACTTTTTTTCTCGCCATCAAGCGTGCTAGCTGCATGCGGTTCTCTCACGAAAGAATCTCTTGTAGGCTTAGCTGGCAATGTTGTTTAGATTCCCGGCTGTTGATTTGAGGCTGGAAATGTTCGTTTTGTACTACTATTGTGATTTGGCGGAAAAACTCGATGGATGAAGATTTTGACGTCATGTCACTGGCGGCATATTTACATTTGACGCCGGAGCAGATCCGCAAGATGGCCAGCAGAGATCGCCTGCCCGGTCGGCGGGTGGGAGGAAAGTGGCGGTTTTCGAGGGCTGAGATTCATCAGTGGTTCGAGAAGAAAATTGGAGCTTCTGATGAGCAGGGGCTAACAGAAGTCGAAAGGGTCCTGTATCGCAGTTCTGGAGATACCGCTTCGGAGGAACCTCGAATTTCGGAACTATTACTTCCAGAAACGACTTACGTGCCTCTTATGGCTCGAACGAAGAGTTCAGTGATTAAAAACATTTGCGATTTAACGTCAGAAACAGGTAGACTATGGGACCCAGTGAAAATGGCGGAAGCACTGATCAGTCGTGAGGAATTGCATCCGACGGCGTTAGGGAATGGGGTCGCGTTGCTGCATCCACGGCGGCCGTTGCCATCGATCATGGGCGAGCCATTTCTAGCGTTGGGGATTACTACTTCAGGGATTCCTTTCGGAGGTCCAAGGGGTTGTTTGACAGATGTGTTTTTTTTAATTGGTTCTACGAGTGAGGCGGTTCACCTAAAAGTGTTGGCGAGGTTGAGTCGGATGATTCAGCAGTCGGATTGGCTTGCAGAGTTACGGGAGACTGAATCTTCTGCGGATGCCTGGCAGATTATTAATGATGGCGACACCAGTCTTGATTAATGAGAATTTGATAACGGAATGATTGAGGAGCGGCAGGATGGCGACACATAAGATTTTGGTGACTGGTGATTTCTGGCATACCGATTTTCAAAAAGTAGTTTCTAAATTCGACGTCCCGGTGACGTTGGTTCCGTTTGACAAAGTCGAAACTGTGGTGGATCAACGTTATGATCTCGTCGTTTTGGCACAGTCGAGGCGTGATCAATTTTTACCAGCGGAGGTGGAGGAGCTGATAGCGAATTTTCCATCGGTTCCAGTCGTGGGTTTGCTTGGTAGTTGGTGTGAAGGGGAAACGCGGTCCGGGCGACCTTATCCGGGAGTCACTCGGGTTTACTGGCACCAATGGGAGGGCAGGTATTCGCAATTTGTTGAGCAGCTAGAGAAATCGGGCATTACAAACTGGCATGCGCCGCGAACGTCGACCCCGTCAGACCGCATTGTAGCGCAGAGAATCCGGCAGGACGTTTCTATTGGATCGGGATACATCGGTGTGAGTGCCTGGACCCGAGCTGAATACGAAATGTTGGATGATGCGATCACCAGTTTTGGGTGGCGTTCCCGGTGGGTGGAACGATCCATTTGGGACGCTGCTTCGTCAGCTACAGTTCTGGTGATGTGTGTTGTTGCTGATTCATGGACCGGAGAACTGGAAAAGCGAATCGAGTGGCTGAATTCTGAAATCCCTGATGTCCCCTTCGTGTTGTTACTCAACTATCCAAGGCAGTCTGATATCGAGTCGATCGAGGCAGCGGGAGTTACTTCGGTGGTTTCTAAGCCGTTCGAGCTACAAGATCTAAAAGTGGCAATTTCCAAGGCTGCGGGAGAAGAACTTCAGCGTCTGAAGGCTTAAAGGGTTCTCAGGGTGTTGAATTCCGTCTAAGATTTTCGGTTACCTGAAACGACCTCTGATAATTTTGCCCAGACCTCTGCAAGCCGACTAATTTGCCATGAACCAACCGCCTTCCGACACACAACTCGCGCTGAAATGCTGGTTTTTGACAGGTGCGACTGCCAGCGGAAAAACAAAAGTCAGTTTGCAATTGGCACGTATCTTAGACGCCGAGATAATCTCGCTTGCCTCAACGGCGATTTATCGGGGGATGGACTTTGGAACCGCCAAACCGGATCCTGCGGAGCAGTCAGTGGTGCCGCATCATCTGATTGATATCGTCGATCCCCCGGAATCCTTCAGTGTTTCGGAGTATCGGGACTCAGCATTGAGCAAGATTCGCGAGATTCAGGCGACCGGCAAGCAGGTTCTTTTCGTAGGGGGAACCGCTCTCTATCTCAAAGCTCTACTTCGTGGACTGTTCGAAGGTCCACCGGCCGATTGGGGATTTAGAGAGGAAATAGAAAAGGAAATTGAGAATTCCGGGGCCGAGTTTTTACACCAACGTCTAGCAATGATCGATCCGGTTTCCGCGCATAAGCTTCACGAAAATGATCATCGTCGAATCATTCGAGCCTTAGAGGTTTACAAGCAAACGGGAAAACCTATTAGTCACTGGCAGATGCAATTTGATGAGGGTAGGCAGTCCGATCAGTGCCGCGTCTTTACGATCCGTCATGCCCGACCCATTCTCCATCAGCGGATTGAGGATAGAGTTGAGTCGATGTTCACTTCTGGCTTGGTCGATGAGGTGAAGGGTTTACTCGAGCGGTGGACGGACATCGGGAAAACGGCGTCTCAGGCCGTTGGATACCGTGAAGTGATCGAATACTTAGAAAATAAAATGAGCATGGAAGAGACCGTTGAAAGGGTGCGTGTGAGGACACGAAAATTCGCGCGTCATCAGGAAACATGGTTCCGCGGTATGTCCGAGTGCCGAATGCTTGACCTTGAATCTGATTTTGATCCGTCTGAATTAGCCCAGCGAATCGCAACGGTTGGATCCGAAGTAGTGTTCAACTAAGGGGAAAGCGGAATTTCATTCATTCCGCTTGTTTGCTTCGCTGCGTTCTCCAGCGTTACCCAGAGGCAGGTGGATTCTCTTTAGCCTAAAACGCTGCGTTTTGCGTTGCAAATTTGATTTTAGATTCCAGCCACTCGGAGGCGGTAATGTAAAAATAATTGCCAAGAGACAGGTCTCCGGTCGGGAATATGGCTCGACCTCGCTGCCCCGATTCCAAAAGACTGCTTTGATTTTTACCCAACTCAATGAACGCGTTAAATCGTGGGGCAAGCAACTCGAATTCTAGGTTTTCAGAGTGCTGATCGTTTGCAATTGGCTTCACGGCGAGTGGGCCATTCGCATGAGCGCAAAGGGAGGGGTGCGTTGAGATTGTCGAGGCTCGCGGATTGACGCGAGACAGTTGAGACTGGAATAAGGGCAGGCCAGGCATAATGATCTTAATCGGATTACCAATGTTATTGCGAATGGATTCCAGATCTCTCTGATCAACCGAAACGACTACCTCTTTTGTGTTGAAGGGAGCAATCGTTAGGAGTTCTGCCCCACGGTGAACGAAACTGCCCAGTCGGTTTGCCAGGTTGCGTTGAAAGATGAATCCATCGAAGGGAGCAGAAATTCTTAATCCCTGAGCAGCTTTCGTCTTTTCCACCAGTTGCTCTCGAAGTTCTTTTTGTTTGGTTCGTTCAGCCAGTGCTAAAGACTTTTGGTTTTGCTTGCGATAGATTCGATACTGAACTTCAGATTCTTCAATCAACCGAGCGAGCTCGTCTGCCTCGTTACTGATTTCGGGATTTTTAAGGACGATTAATAGCTGACCTTTGCGGACTTGCTCCCCGTCGTTGACTAAAAGGGTTTGTATAAATCCTTCCGCATCGGAACGAATCAGTGTTTCCTTAGAAAACTGAATTATCGCGGGGGCCGATTTAATGGCTGGAGCTTTTAAGGTCGTGAATAGAAGGGTACCGAGCCCGATCAAAATGCAGAGGCTTAGGCCGGTTCTGACTAGGTTGATTGGACGTTGAGAGTTTCGCATTACCAGGGGCTTTAAAGTTCGGTAGATCGGCAGGCCAAACCAAAGAGTTACGCCGAGGACGCTCAGCAAGAGCCCGAGTCCGTCAAAAAGCACGCCTGCTCCAATGATCAAGCTGAGGCTGATCGAAATTTTCCAAAAGAATGCGAGGCAACCGTAAATTGCAACCTGTCTGCATTCAT
This sequence comes from Pirellulaceae bacterium, assembly GCA_011087765.1. Lineage (GTDB taxonomy): Bacteria > Planctomycetota > Planctomycetia > Pirellulales > Pirellulaceae > Mariniblastus. The sequence goes on along the minus strand of JAALLA010000053.1, from coordinate 4,335 downwards.
TGGGTTTACAAATGTTCTCTGTTTTAGGAAGACCGAATAAAAGGGATAAAATGCGATCTCCGAACCACTTGGCTCCCTTGCTGTACAGATTGGGGATATTTAGCAAATCGGATAGTAGAAAATATCCATCGAATCTCATCAGGGGGTTCGCGTTGAATAAAATTGTTGTCAAGCTGGACATGATGAAAATATTGAATGCGATGTCAGACATGACACCATTCGTCTTAGTCCAAACAACTACCGCGATGAAGGAAATGAATAGCTCCACATACATTCCCGCTCCAGAGACAGCCATGCGATGCCAGCGATTTGAGAATCGCCACATTGAAGTCACATTGACGTAGGCCATCGGTGTGAACAGGATAAGTAATACACCGGCCTCTGGAACTTCTCCCCCGTATTTGCGGCAAGCAATCCCGTGAGCTGATTCGTGGACCAGTTTGAGTAAAACCCAAATAACCAATAGCCAAAACCAGCTGAACCCTGAAAGGATCCCGGTGGTGGCAACGGATAGATGGTCCCAGTGTTGATAAAGCCGGATGGATGCGTATAAGCCGGAGCCGCTCCAAACAATCAAAAACCAAACAGAAAAAACCCATTGGAAATATGGCTGCACTGTTGAAAGCAGTTGATTTGGATTGAAGAGTCGAAACTTGCAACTGATTGGATTGATCCAGGCCATGATCTTTTGACGTTGGATCTTATCTGATTGGACCTTGAGGCGTTGGCCAGTATCGAAATCTTTGCCGTAGGTAAGGTTGGTTTGTACCAGCCAGCGACTGACTTCGATGCCAAGTTGGTTGGCCAGGGGGAGGTCTGAGAATTCTTTGGAGGAGTGCAGCAGGTTGATGATTTCTCTGGCCGTCCGTTGACCGTCTACTAACGCAATGAACCGATACTCACGAGCTCCAACTTGAAAATATTTGCTGCGAACTGGGTCTTCGATGACAACAACCGGAGTCTCACCTTCCCAGCGTGAATCGAATTTGAGTTCCGACCGCAGGGTCAATTTTGAATCCAGCCAGAGTTCGGCATCTTGGTTTGTATTGCTCATCGTTACCAAACCGTCCAGTATCTTACTGATTCCCAACCTTGATGAAAAAGATTCCAGCCGAGGGGCGCCAGTTTCGTTTCGATTTTCGCCGATCCTTGCATTCCCGGTCGGAATTGGTTGTCCGTGTTGGGGAGACGAACTCTCGCGATGAATACACTTTGGTTGTCAATGATTTCTGTACAGGGATGAATGTGCTCAATCTTTCCAGCCCACTTTTTGAGTGGGAATGCATTGAGCTTGAAGACGACTGGCATTCCGGATGTGACGTATTGAATCTCCGATTCCGGGATGCTAATTTCGGCAACCATTTCTTTCAAAGGGGCAATTTCAAATAAAGTTTGGCCCATTTCCAGCGGAGCTCCCTCGGCTTTTTCAAGGTCGCCCGTCAAAACGAGCCCATGGATTGGAGAGCGAACTTCAAGCTGTGTTAATTGTTGTTTGAGGATTTCGATTTTGGATTGAAAGCGGTTCATTTCGCTTAAAGCGATCTGAGATTGAGCTATGTCTCCTAGTGCCAATGCTGATTCACGTCTTTTCTTGGCGCCGTCGTAATCTGCCCGAAGTCCGGAGAGTTCGATCCGCAATTTTCTTCCGTCAAGCGAGGCAATTAGCTGATCGACAGCAATCGTATCTCCACTTTTAACATGTGTTTTTTCGAGAATTGAGTCGTGGGGCGCCGCGATAAATCTTCGCATCACAGGCTGCAGCTCGCAGTCACAGTTGACCCGGTAAGTAAAAGGGATCATTAGGATTGCGACCAAAATAAAAGCCGCGAGCAACACCGCATGTGTCTTGTTGCTGCTTGTTAGTTTGCTCAATCCGGCGGAGAAGATATCTTTGGTGCTTCGATTTGCCCGAATTACAACGTCCACATGACTCGAAGTCATTTGTATTAATTTGCTGCAATATGTCCGGTAGTGTTGGTTCTCTAATTTCTCACGGGAGCAAGCGAGTAAAACCACGCCTAGTTGCCGATCATCCTTCGTCATCATTGGGATGCAGATACAGGCGTCAGTCCCGTTGGCTTGACAGTATTTTTGAAGCGAAAGTTGTTCAATGGAACCTGTTTTCCCGTCATCGGGGTAACAGATTTCGTTGTTTTGCTGGGCGGTCTGTTGGCAAGCGTGCAGAATGGATTTGTTCGAGTCCGCATTGAAATCAATTTGCTCGACATCCGATACCGCCTGAAGAGAAGCGCTGTTTCTGGCATCCGTCAGACAGACTGAAACCTGCTCGGCATCGCACAGTCGCCGTAAGTGATTCGTGAGAATCACGATGGCCTCTGAGACCGATTGAGTTTGATCCAAAGAGTGAATCAGGCCAATTGAATCACTGAGATAACGACTTTTGTTTTCTTCATGAACCAGGGTCTGTTTTTGATGCCAGCGGCTGATTGCTTCTGAGGCGATCCCGGTCAACCATTGAAGCCGTAGGATGCTTTCTGTTTTAGAGGTGAAGCAGCCAATCAGAATGCTCTCAATTTCGATGTTTGATTTCTTGTCAATTCGTTTTGAAATTGGCGCTGCGACGAGAGTTGTATGCGGCGAAGTTTGTATGGGGGAAGAACAGATATGATTGGTCCGGTCAACTCGTTGGAGCATTTCCTGAACCTGAGTCTCTACAATTGGCCAAAGCGGATCGTCTTCCGCATCGGATAAAAGTTGCGGGTTGTCAAATTCGCCAACGTCGTTTTTCTGGACATTCCAAATGCAGAGGCAGTCCGTTTGCCGCTTGATAATGTGACTGATGTTTGAGTGCAGTTGGTCGATTGAGTTGCTGTTTGCAATCGCAACTCCAAAGTGTTGCATCAAACGTTGGTCCGAAAATGAGTAGACCGTTTCGAGCGGGTCATTGTGCGGGCGCGGACGATCAGGCCGATCCGGAGCCTGGAGGGGGGTAGCGATATCAAATTTTAGAATTGGAGGGTTCATAGAGTGAGCTACACGGTGCTGGTTGTCAGAGCCCTTAGGCTCAGAGGGGTTTTAAAAGCTGAGAGAACAACTCTCACCACTCCGTAGTTTCATCGTTGGGTTTTGGATCAATAGTTTGATGTCAACCGTTCCAGACTGAGAATCAGTTTCCACACCGATGCGATACACGGATCCTTTTACTAATGAACCGTTCTCCAGGCGTATGGTGTGTTCTTGATTTATTTCAAATCTATCCAATTGATCACTCATGATCGCAAACGAGGCTAAAAGTTTATCTACCTGAATAATGGTTGCGACTTCAGGGTGAAGCGGCGACAGGAATTCCCCTTCGCGCCGGTGGATTTTGGCAACGATCCCGTCAAACGGGGAAGAGATTGTTCGTCTGTCAAGCTGGACTTCCGCCCGTCTCAGTTCAATCTCACGAACGGCCTTCTCTTCTTTTGCGGCAAGCACTTTTGCTTGGGCGATTGAGAGTTCCATTTCAGCGCGGATTATTTCGCTTTGACTTGCGTGTCCCCGTTGTTTGAGCTCATCCAGTCGTCTTGAAATCTCTTTTCGTTTTTCAAGTAATTGATTGGCTGCGATTAGTTGGCTAGTTGTCTGCGCCAGTTCTTCGGCAATTTCTACTTGTAATTCCTGAACTCGGTCATCGAGTTTGGCAACGGTTCCGCCGGTTTCGACTAGGTCACCTTCTTCGACCGTAAGCTCGGCAATGGCGCCGGCTTCATCACTTGAAAGTTCGATGCTTCGAAACGGTGCAATGAAACCGTCAATCGCGTCAGATTGTTCTGACTGAGCCAGCGTTGTTGCACATTGGCCCATGAGCATGGTAATGACCGTCAGTAGAAAGATCCGAGATCGCTTTAACAGAATCGGACCGTCAGTGTTGGGAATGAGTTTCATGGTAGGTTTGACTCGAAATAATGGTGACCAAAGGGTGCAGATTTCGAGGAAACGTAGCTTATCGAATCGGGCGAGAGCCCATGATGATGCAAAAATCAATCCTCAAGCATTCTTCAGGCCGCATAACTGCCCTAACGGTAATGAGTGGCACTCAGAAGGTGTGATCCGACCGATTTTGCGGTCTGCGTCGTTGAGTTTTGGCAACTCAAATCACTGAGAGCAGACGAGAAAAGGCGGGGCTCGGGATTTGGCGGGCGGCGCGGAGGTCCTGAATAAACGTTGACAGCGCTTCCTGGGCTAAGAATTTAGTTACCGCTACGGTTGGGATAGCCGAAACTTGCAGGAAGAAACCTCGAACGCGTTTTGGATTTCCCGGTTTTCAATTCCGCTGACGAAATCTGTGGTTGTCCCTGCGGTTTCTCCTGCCGTTGGATATTTAATTCTGGA
>JAALLA010000306.1 GCA_011087765.1 Pirellulaceae bacterium | reverse complement strand
TGCTCGGCTTGGTTCCGATGACAAAGAGTGGAAATACGAAGATCCGAATTTCCCGTAAAGCCCATGGTGGTATACTGATTCACCGGGTTTAGGTGTTGGGTTTCGCTTGTTGAGACCATTGAAAGCTCCGGATGCCAAAGTAGCAAGAGAGCTTTACTGGGATGCCGATGTTGAATCGATTGTCGACGACGCTAAGAACCGGATTCGGGATAATGGGAGAGGTGCTTACGGAGTTGTTGACGAAAAACTCCCTAAAGATATCTCTGAGTTGACCGATGAGGATCGATAGCGAATTGGGGGTCTAAAAAATCGTCGACTCAAGGCGTGCCTGGAAGGTCGGCGATTATCCACAGGAAAAAAGAGACCGGGGCGGCGAAAACGAGGGAATCCATGATGTCCAGGATGCCGCCTAATCCCGGTAGCCAGCTGCTGGAATCTTTGGTTTGAGTATCGCGTTTGATAAGTGATTCAGCGAGATCGCCCACCATGCCGGCGGCGGTGACTAAGATGCCGTAGGCCAGGAACCACCACCAGGGTTTGGCAACCTCGATGGATAAAATCACTGGTGCCACGATGTAAATTACAATCGCAGTGCCAACGCATCCGCCAATGAACGCGCCGACCGCTCCTTGGACTGTTTTTCCGGGGCTTAGTTTTGGCGCGAGTTTGACGGTGCCGAAGCGTTTGCCGACGAAGTAGGCGAAGGAGTCGGCGAGCTTGGTGGAAGTGATGAGTGTGATGATCGATACCAGGCCCAGAGCGTTGTTGTTCTGAAGTAGCCGGTGGGGAACAAGGAACGCAAAGAGCATGCTCAGGTAAATGAAAATCAATGCTGAACGCCCCAGCTGGTCAATGATCTCACCGTTAGCCGGTGATTGAGACGGGTTGAAGGTCCGCATTTGGTGGGTGAACACGAGAACGATTGCGAGGACGATTCCCGCCATCGCCCATCCGAAATGTCCCAGTGGACAATTGACAGGTTGGTCTCTCCACAGGATAGGGGCAAAGGCGATGCAGGTCATCAAGATGGTGGCGCCAACGATCACGTGGTGGTTTATTCGACAGGCTACATTGTCGAACATGATGACTAATTCACTTGCCGCCATCGCTGCAAGAATGACAGCTAAGCCACACAGTAGCAGACCGGGTCTTCCGAGGCTCTCGGGGCGTCCAAGAGAGTAATCGAAATACAGCAGTAGCAACATTGATGAAATGATGACTGCAGCGGAGATTAAGCGACGCCCTAGCACGTTGATTCCTAACTTTTGAGTCCACCAAACCGTCGATTCCGTTTTGAAAAATCACCAATCGCTTGGTGGAAATCTGCGATTGAGAACTCAGGCCACATTTTATCAGTGACCCACATTTCAGCATAGCTGATTTGCCAAAGCAAGTAATTGCTGATTCTCATTTCGCCAGCTGTACGGATCAGCAGGTCAGGGTCAGACATGCCAGCGGTATAGAGGTGGTTGGAGACGGTTGCCTCGGTGATCTCGGAGGGATCGAGTTTTCCAGTGGCCACTTCCGAAGTGATTTGCCGGACGGCATCCACAATTTCAGCGCGCCCACCGTAATTGATAGCCAGGCACAGGCAGGTTCCGGTATTAGCAGAGGTCATCTCGAGAGATTTGTCCATCTCGATTTGAACATCCGCAGGAATTCGCTCTCGCCTTCCAATGATTTGCAAACGAATGTTGTTTTCCATCATCGTCTCGCGCTCCTGAATCATATATTGGGAGAGCAAAAACATTAAGAATTCAAGTTCGTCCTCGGGCCGTTTCCAGTTCTCACTAGAGAGGCAATAGAGAGTAAGTTGTTTGATTCCGATTCGCGCACATTCTTCCGTGATCAATCGCACGGTTTTAGCACCCTGTTGATGTCCGCGAATACGAGGTAGTTCCTGACGCTCAGCCCAACGCCCATTCCCATCCATGATAATTGCAACATGCCTCGGAATCTTTTCCGGTGCTACATCGAGTTGCAATGGTTTATCGGATGAATTCATAAAGGCTGAAACTGCAATTCAAAACTGCGAGTGGATTCTAAATCGATAACATCGTTTGAGTTTTGCGTTTGAAAATTCAAACCGCTTTTGCGTTTAGGTAGTCTTCCAGAGATTCGTCTTGGGAAATTTGGATGGTTTGAGCACGGTCAGGGCCAACTGAGATAAATTCAATGGGTCGGCCAATTAAAGTTTCGATTTTACGAGCATAGCGAACCGCATTGAGGGGTAAGTCGTCAAGCGATCGAGCGCCAGTTACATCAATTTGCCAACCGGGTAAGGACTCGTAAACCGGAGTTAAATTGCGGAGATCATTGACGTTGGCAGGGAAGTGTTCGATACGTTCTCCGGCGATTTCATAGGCGACGCAGACATCAATTGATTCCAGTTCGCTGAGAACATCAAGCATTGTCAGCGCGACGGATGTTGCCCCGCCAAGCCGTGCGGTGTAGCGGGCGGCGACAGCATCAAACCAACCACATCGACGAGGTCGCCCTGTGGTCGTGCCGTACTCGTTGCCCATGTCGCGAATGTGTTGACCCTTCTCGTTGTCCTGTTCGGTTGGGAAGGGGCCGCCACCAACTCGGGTCGCATAGCTCTTGGTGACACCGATGACTTTTTCAATCCAGTTTCCCGGTACACCTGAGCCTGTCGAGATGCCTACGCCCGAACTGTTGCTACTGGTTACGAATGGAAAGGTGCCGTGGTCGATGTCGAGCAGTGAGCCTTGAGCTCCTTCGAAAAGTATGTCTTTGTTGTCGTCGACAGCGTCCAGCAAGATTCGATTGGTATCGGTGATCAATGGCTCCAGTTGTTTGGCATAACCCTGGTACTCTGCGATTATTGCTTCGGCGTCAAGTTCTGTTTCGCTGTTTCCAGAAGTTGCTGAGAGAACCTTCTTTTTGACGGCAACAATTTTTCGGACGCGTTCCGGAAAATCAGGTTGAATCAAGTCTCCCATGCGAATTGCAAAACTGCGTCCGATTTTGTCGGCGTAGCAAGGGCCAATGCCTCGCAGCGTCGTCCCAATATTATCATCACCTGTAACAAGCTCGTTCCACATTTTATCTTCTAGAATGTGCCAAGGCATGACAACATGGGCCCGCTGGCTGATCTTCATTCGTGTGGAAACATCAATTCCTCGTTCCGCAAGAGAATTGATTTCTTTGAGAATCGTTGGCGGATTGATCACGACACCGGGAGTGATCAAGTTCAAGACACCTTCGTTAATGATTCCGCTGGGAATATGGTGGAGTTTGTAGACATCGTCTCCAATCACAACGGTATGGCCAGCATTGGCTCCGCCCTGATAGCGAACAACAAGGTCTTTTCCATCGGTTAGTAAGTCGACCAATTTTCCTTTGGCTTCGTCACCCCACTGCAATCCAATTACACACTGTCCAGGCACCCTGATCTCCTCAGGCAATAAGTGAAACGCCGCTCGTAAAGCGGTTGGTAAGTTAATCGGCAATCACCGAAGAACGCCGGTTCATGCAAGCTTGAGAGTTTAATTTTTCGGCAGCCTAATGGTCAACTGCCAAGAGGCGATCTGCTGATAAATCCTTCGAATTTCAAGTCTATTTAACCCTAATCCGTTAAATCGTTAAACCAAAACATCAACCTGAGCGATTAGGGTGAGTTCTCGTTGACGCTCGCGATACTGATAAATAGCCTTGAGTGTGGGTTTTTTAGTTAAGATTAGTGCCTTTCCAGTTTTTCTACAATTTTTTGGTGGTTAGTAATGCAGTTGTCCCGTTTAAATACTCGGGTTGGGTCGCCAGGGGCGCGTGAAGGACTATTGGCTGTTTTGGTTATGTTGTTTTTTGTACCGGTCTCTGCCTCAGGTGAGGATGCGGTGGTGCGGGGGAAAATTGAATACTCCAAAGTCAATCAGAAATCCTGGGATGGGCTAACGTTGACGGTGCCGTTGAACCAGTTGAAGGCGACGCTACGGGAGCAAGTTGAATGGCCAATGCCCGCATTCCCAGCAAAATTTGATGAATGGGATGATGAAGACAAACTTG
>JAALLA010000305.1 GCA_011087765.1 Pirellulaceae bacterium | reverse complement strand
TTCAGCACATCGCTTATGGTAGTTCGCGTAATCGAAGATCCCGAAAGGTGATTGGGCTGCCTTCGCTTTCCAGGCACAGGTATCCAGTTTTGGGATCGCAGAGTGTTCCGCCGGAAACTTCTTCACCATTGACCCACAGGCGAACCTCGCCATTGATGGCGCGAACATAGTAGTGGTTCCATTCGCCAACGCCTTTGGAGAGTTCTTTGGTTGGGAAGCTTCTTGAGCCATTGGGGGCGACCGGCGGGAAGGGTTTCATTTTGACACCGACGGGGAAAACATCACCATGGCTGGTATACCAGTCGGCTGGGTTGGGTTGCCCGTAGGCAAGATCGAGAACTTGGACTTCGATGCCTTGCGGCAGGCCAGGTTTGCCAGCCTTGGTTAGTCTTTCGATCGATGCTGGTGTGGTCCAGACAAAAATTCCACTGTTGCCGGCCGGTTTGTGATGCATCCATTGTGCGACGAGTTCAAAATTGGTGTATTGTTTTTTTGTGCGAATGACGCTGACGGGTCGACCGGTGCACTCAATCACATTGTCTTTAAACGTCCACGTGTCATCATTTGAATTGACGCGTGTGAAGTGATCTTCGCCAAGAGCTTCAAAGCCGGGGGCTAAGCCATCCACGAACGCACGCTTGACGCCTTGTTTTTCTTGTTTCGCTTGGGTTCCAGCAAGTGCGACTTTACCGGAGACAGCTACAGCAACACCGGTGCCAAGAAGTGTTCTGCGAGAGATAGGTGGTGATTTCTTTTTCATGATCTATTTTGGAGGGAGAAATGGTTGATTGTTGTAAACTGGGCTCGTGAAGTTCTTTGATTGTACGCTGTTTATTTTACTCGTGCCAACTTGTTGAGAAGTCCGTTCATGGAGGCTAAACCCTGAATGGGGATTGATCCTGTCGCCAATTCGGTGGCCAGTGCGTTTGCAAAAAATCAGTGAGTCGTGACCTATTTAATCGGATTATATCAGTCAGCTTCAGCAAGAAAAAACTTATTTGACGTCATCTCAAGCTGCTCCGGGATTACTCAGTTGATAAATTGATATTTCACAGTTGCCGATGTGCCGATAGATCATCCCAACGTTGTTGACGATTTTATAAAGTTAGGTTGAATCCTGCGGTGAACTCTAGACCAATCGAAAGAAAAGTAATGCAGACATCCAGTTGCTGGGCTCTGTTCCCAACTCTGTTTTTATCAATTTTGTTCGGAAGTGCTTCATTGACGTTGGGGCAAGATCGCAACGTCAATGAAGTTGCGTGTTTCCTTGATGATGTGCATCAAGACGAGACAGTTCAACATTACACGTGGACCAAGGATCATATGCACGTAGGGGTAAGGTGGCAGCCATTTTTTGGTCGTCCGCTGGCCAACGCGTACGACGCCAAGCGTCCGGTCATATCTGTCGCGAGTAGTTACGCTCAGTTTTGGGTGAGTTGGTCGGCGATGGAACCAACAGAAGCGTTTACCGATTACATCAATAACCCCTCGCCATCTTTGAAGACAATTGAAAAGGCAGTCGAGGTTTGCAATGAAAAAGGAATCAAAGTTGAGTTCGTATTTTTTCATTGCCCCGCTTGGGCGTCGGAGAGCGGCAAAGCGGGTGGGTTCAAACCGAAGAAAGATTTATTTCAGGGGTATGTCAAACGAATCGCCACCCATTTTAAAGGACGAGTCGATGCGTATCAGCTTTCTCATGAATCCAATTTGCAAGGATTAATGAATGGAGCTGATATTGATTTTATCATGAACGACATTTTGATCGCGGGTGCTCAAGCGGTTCGCACTGTTTATCAGCAAGCGCCGGCTACATCCGTTATCGTTTCAACAAACGGTATGTCGCCGTGTGAAAATTGTCCCGTGACAAAGGGGTTGTCGGGAAAAGGTGGGTTTGCGGTGGATCAGTTTTATAGTTTGATGGTTTCCAATCCAAAGTTGATGAACCTCGTCGATGCATTAAATCTAAACGTTTCCGATCAAAACGATGGTTTTGGAAACATGGATGGTAGTTACGTCCCGTCAGTTTGGGGGAATTATGATCTGGCTCGCGGTAAACTCGATGCCGCGGGTTACCAAGGTAAGGCGATGCTTTCGGCGGAATCCTGGATTTCCTGGGATGACGGTTCGAGTGCAGTAGACGTCAACGGCGATGGGTTAAGAAACGAGGCGGACGCCTATGACAAAGCGATTACCATCATCGGTCAGTGCCTCCAGCGGGGACTCAATACCATTAATCTGCCGTGGTCGGATAACTCCAGTGGTTGGTCGATGGGACTTACCAAGCGTCGAGATTACAACGGTCGAATAGCGGAACTCCAACCTGAGATTGTGATTGAGGCAAACGATGGTGGTCCGGGGATCGTGACGACGAAAGTCGGTCTGCGAGGTCCTGACGATCGTTTTGAGATTGGCAAAGGTGGCGGAAATATTTTTACGGTTGATGATTACATCAATCCTCCCGACCCCAATCACTTGCATTATTACGTTTGGAAATGGTATGCCCAGATTTCTTGTGGTCGGGATGAAGTCATTCGCCATGCCATGGCGGGAGAGATTGGGAATGATATTGTTGTGACAGGAAGGGGATTTACCGGAAATGAGCGTTATCGAATCTCGTCTTACAACCGGTCGGAAAATCGATTCACCGTGCTCGTTTACTCTTCAGGTGCCAGTGGCCAAGAAGCTGTTAAAATTAAGATCCCCGCTCAGGTTCAGTCTGGGAAATACTACAACAATGAATCTTCATTTGGTAAATTCAAGGGTGAGGGGTTTCCTAACGGCAGTCGATATTACGCGCGCGTGATCACAAAAAATATTGACCGAAAAAATGGAGCGGATCTCGATGTCCGTTACGTTGAAACCAAAGGGGCCGTCGTTCAAAACGGAGTTCTCGAAGTCAGCATTCCAAAGTTGAATAAGTTCACAGCGGTAGAATTTGTTATGCGGAAAAAAGAGAATCCCCCTTCGGTGACTCAAAAGGATGCGTCCGTGAAGCCTGAATCATCAAAGTAATTAGCCGATCACGATTTTTATGTGACGTTGCGCTCCGGTGCAGGAACTTGTGTCAAAGGGAAACCAAAATGAAGCTAGTCCTGATTTTATTTTTATCTTTACTTAGCGGAGTAGGCGTCGCCCAGGAGCGAGGTCAGCCAAACCTGATCGTGATTTTCTGCGACGATCTTGGGTATGGGGATCTTGGTTGCTATGGGTCGGAAAAGAACCGAACTCCCAATGTTGACCAGTTGGCCAAGTCGGGGGTTAAGTTTACAGATTTTTATTCTTCCAGCCCTGTATGTACGCCGTCACGATCAAGTTTGATGACCGGCTGTTATGCTCGTCGAGTTGGGATGCATGAAGATTATACGGGGCACTGGGTCCTTATCCCGCGCAGTCGGCGAGGTTTAAACCCCGAAGAACTTACGATTGCTGAAGCATTGAAGTCGGCTGGTTATGCGACGGCCTGTATTGGTAAGTGGCATTTAGGAGATCAGCCCGAGCATTTGCCCACCAAGCACGGATTTGATTTCTATTTCGGGATTCCCTATTCCAACGACATGCAATCCAAACGCCGGGGAGATCCACCACTCCCATTGGTCAAGCAAGCTGCTGTTATTGAAGCACCGGTTGACCAGTCCACATTGACTAGGCGTTATACCGAAGCGGCGATTGAGTTCATCACGGAAAACAAATCAAAGCCGTTCTTCGTTTATTTGCCGCACACGTTCCCGCATCTTCCTTTATTCGCATCTCCAGATTTTCTCGGAAAAAGTGCCAACGGTCGGTACGGCGATTCCATTGAAGAAATTGATTGGTCGACAGGTCAAATCCTAGCCAGCCTAGATCGTTTGGGAATTGCCGATAACACGTTGGTGATTTTCACTTCTGATAACGGATCCAATGGTCGCAACGGAGGCTCGAATCAACCTCTATCAGGAATGAAAGGATCGACGATGGAAGGGGGGATGCGGGTTCCGATGCTGGCGAAATGGCCAGGCCGAATTAAGCCAGGATCCGTCTGCACCGAATTGGCG
>JAALLA010000304.1 GCA_011087765.1 Pirellulaceae bacterium | reverse complement strand
CCTGATAGAGCAGTTTGGCGAAAAAGGCTCCGTAGGCAAAAGTAATTTTCGAGATGTGCTCAGTGACGCACTGCCGAAGTCGAAGGAGTTCAAGGTCGACCAAGACGGTAAGAGCCCCGTGGCTGACCGGGAGGGTGCGGAAAAGGCCTTGGAACGAAAGCGGCGTGTTGACGGAATTGGCGGTGGTTTTGAGAGTGGAAGAAAAGACGAAGCTGAGAATCCAGACATTGAGTCCGGCGATGCTAAGACTGAGGGTGAAAGTGAACCGATCCGTCCAACAGACTCAGACAGTGGCAAGGACGGCAAAGGGGTTTCCCGCGATGGCAAAGGGAAGCCAGTAATCGAAAATGGAACAAAGCTCGATCCGTTCGGTTTAGGTGAGGGGGTTGGAGACCGCGTTGATGGAACCGGGGCGATCCCGCGGCAGCGGATGCCCGGGAAGAGTGATCTTAAAACGGAATCCGGTCAAGAAGCGGAAAAACAGGCGCCGGGAGTTGGGGCTTCCGAGTTAGTTGCCGAGGATGCTAAAAAGCGAGACGGTGGAGATGATTGGGAAGAGGAACTTAATCGCATACTGGGAGTGGAAAGTAAACCAACCGTCGATAATGAGAGCGAAGCCCAGGAGGACTCAAATGAAGCTGAATCGGGTCGTGACTCGAAAGCGGATGGCTCGCTAAAGATGTTAAAAGATTTGGCCTCGAGTCCCTATTTCATGGATAAGATCATGAAACGGAATTCGGGTGATTCTGCTGATTCACAGGCAGTTGCGAAAGACGAGCCAAGGCTTGCGAGCGTGTTTGATCGTACTGTGGTTGAGGCGGCGCGAGGAGTTTTGGAAGCTCCAGCAGAAAGCGGGAATGACGACAAAGGTTTTTTTACGCGCAATGTCGACTCATTTTTTAAAAAGATCGTCAATAGTACGGTCACCGATGACGGAAAGGATGACATCGAAGACAATTTGTCCCGTTTCAATTCTGATGATGAAGGTTGGGATTCAAATGGGCGGTCTGGAGGGAGAGGCGGTGCATTGAATTCTGATTGGTTGAGCCCGCGTCGTCCATCGCGCCGGAATTTAAACTCGCGTGGTCGAGGTGAACGAGGCACTGAATCAGAATTTGAATTGGAAAATCAGCAACCGGCGGTAACGCAATCCGGAGTGGAGGACTCTGGGGTGGGAGTGACGTCCAATGGTTTGTTTAGTTTATTGTTTGGTTTGGGAATTGGCGGCGTGATCTTTGCGTTTTTGTTCACCATTCTTAATCGTCGGGCAGGAAGTGTTGCCAAGATAATTTCAGATCGTACTGTGAGTCGCCGTATCGATCGTGCCAATTTTCAATCGTCTCAGGATCTAATAGGTTTAGTTGATTTATTTTTACTTAATAAATTTGGCTCTGAGTCGGGGTGGTGGAATGCGAAGTACGCAGAGAATATTCTGCTTTCGGACGCTCCGGAATTTGAGACGGGTATAAACGAATTGGTTCAAAGTTACGTGCGGTTACGTTACACAAGGGCGGGTGGCGGATTGACCCAAAACGAACAGGATAATTGCCGAAGAACCTTGAAGTCGCTTTCCAAGATTTTAAGCAGGACTGATTTGGCGACACCATTAAGGGTGGAAGGCTAGCGAATGTCTAACTTCTATCGCCCCCGGTTGTTTCGACTGCTTCCGCTGGCATTTCTGTTTATGTTCGTGAATCCCTGTGCCTCACAGGACAACTCCGAGGTGTTGACGTTTCAACGTGGATTCGAAGGCCTTGAGATGATCTCAAAGTATTTGGGTTTGGAAACTATAGACAAAGCAGATTTTGCGGTAGCTCCTGAGAAAGAAACAGTCCTCGTTGTTTTAGGGAGTGTCCATCAGGTAGACGGCGTAGATTTGTTTCTGAACAAGGGCGGCGCTGTGCTGGTGGCGAGCGATCAATCATCGGGGCGGGATGCGACCCTTGATTATGGAGTCAGGTTTTTTGGAGGGCCGGTGAATACGCGATCCGAAGCGGATGGTTATCTGTCGAATCGCGACTGTCCGATTGTGAGCCAGTTTAATGGACATCCGAGCCTTCAGGGTGTTAGTGCAATTGCCTCAAATCGTCCTGGAACCATGAAGGCTGGAAATCTGACTGTGATCGCTCGTTATCCTGAGCTCTCCGGTTACAGTGGCCCTGTTTCTTTTGCTGCTGCTGGTGAGACCAGCAATGGTGGCCTAATAATCGCACTGGCGGATCAATCGGTGTTTACCAACAACATGATAACTGCGGAAGCCAATGCTTTATTTGCCTATCAGGCTTTGCGTTGGTTGAAAGATTCCGATCGTAAGTACATTCACTTCATCGTTGATGGGAATTACAAATCCTTTGAGAGGATTGAAGATATTGAATTACCTCCGGTTCAATTGTCTCCCGATGAAATTAGAGACATTCTAAAACAACTGCCCGCTGAGAAGTTGTTGGCGTTCGGCAATCAATTAGCAGCGAACGTCGAAGATAAGGATTTGATTAACAAATTCATTCGTGAGCAAATGGATGGTATCTCTGACTATGCCTATAATCGCGGCATGATTTGGTTGCTGTTTTTAGGAGTTTGTATTTCCTTAGTCTTAGCTTTTCTCTGGCAAAAGAAATTGTTGCGACGCACTGCCAGTATTGCCGTTATGGAGCGACATTTTAAAAGTAAGAAACTGCTGAAATTTCAAGCCGTTCGCGACCGGCAGTGGGCAGCAAATTTGTTACTAGACTCATTTTGCCGGCAAGCGCAAGGTCGGGGCTACCGAGATTGGCCAAGTTTTCCTGAGGGCTTGTCAGTCCGACCAGGTGTCAACTCAAAACAAATTTTTGGTGAGATGGGTCAGGCGAGTAATGATTTTAAAACGAAGCCGGCGAGTTATTGGACGAAGCGCCGTCTTTTAAGACTAGAGACAGCGGTAAGTAGTTGGCGAGAGATTATTGTAACGAGTCGTGGCGAACCGTAGTGGTTAAGGGAGACTGTCCATGATTTTCTTCGACAGGCTGTCTGCTAGGTGAACATTGGGAATGCGGTTGTCACCTTTTAATATATTTTTAGGTAGTTTCTTTAAGAGGAACCTGTGAACGATACTGTGGATCTGCAAACGGTCTCTCGCGAGGCAAATGAATTTCGAAAATTAGTGATTGATCGATTGGGTAAAACGTTAATCGACTTAGATTCCGTGCTTGAGCAGGTGCTGATCGCGACAATTGCGGAGGGGCATGTTCTGTTAGAAGGAGTGCCAGGAACTGCGAAAACGACATTATGTCGAACATTGGCCGCTGCAATGGGACTAGACTTCAGTCGAATTCAATTCACGCCGGATTTAATGCCATCTGACGTAACAGGGACACGGATTCTCGACCAATCAAAATCACAATTTGTACTTCAGCGCGGTCCAATTTTTTGCCAATTGCTGTTGGCTGATGAATTAAATCGGGCTCCAGCGAGAACTCAATCCGCATTGCTCGAGGCAATGCAAGAGGGACAGGTTACTATTGAAGGCGAGACACTGATGTTGCCCAGACCATTCGTGGTTCTCGCAACACAGAATCCTGTGGAACAAGAAGGTGTGTACCGGTTGCCTGAGGCTCAGTTGGATCGATTTCTGTTTCGGGTCAATGTTGGTTATCCAGACAGGAGTTCGGAAATTGAATTGATGGAATTGCAAGAGCGTGCGGTTGCCGATCCCGGTCAGTTATGTGACGCCAACATGATCTTGCGGTTCCAGTCAGCGGTTTCCCAGGTGTTTGGCAAACCCGAAATGAAAGAGTATGTGGTCGATTTAATTCGAAAGACACGCGAGCATCAGGATATTTTACTGGGAGCCAGTCCCAGGGCCGGGATTTATCTGCTGCGGGCCGCACGTTCCCACGCGCTTTTGCATGGTCAAGAATATTTTTCTCACGAGGATGTTCAGTCCGTTATTCATGCGATCCTGGAACATCGAATCATTGTGAGACCGGAAGCTGAATTATCAGGAAGAACGGCCTCGGAGATCATCAGGGAAATCGTCCAATCGGTTTCAATTCGTAGTT
>JAALLA010000052.1 GCA_011087765.1 Pirellulaceae bacterium | reverse complement strand
TGGATCGATGGAAAACGACAACTGACCACTCAGTCAACAACACCCGAAATAGAACCTCTCTATGGTGAAACCTATTTGCCGAGAAAGTACAAAGTCGGTGTTACGATCCAGGGCGATAATCAAATTGACATTTATTCGTATGACACTGGGCTCATCGGTGTCCTTGAAAATGGGAAACTCGTCGGCTGGAATGTGGTGGCCGGAGGCGGGCTGGGAATGAGCCATGGCCGACCTAATACATTTGCTCAAATTGCAGAAAACATTGGGTTTGTTGCTCTCGAAGACGGTGTCGCGGCAACCCGGGTCATTGCCACCATCTATCGCGATTTTGGCAACCGGTTTGACCGGAAACAGGCCCGCCTCAAATACCTGATTGATAAAATGGGAGTCGATAAATTTCGGCAGGAATTTATCGACCGGTGTGAATTCGAAGTCCACCCATTCCGCGCCATGCCGGAAATTCAAATCGAGGACTGGATGGGAAAACACGAACAGGGAGACGGCAAATTCTTTTACGGCGTGTTTGTTGAAAATGGCAGAATCAAAGATACGGACGCGATCAAACTGCGAACTGCCTTTCGAAAAATCATTCAAACTCTGAACTGTTCAACGACGCTGACGCCCCAGCAAAGCATCTTGTTTAACGACCTCGATGAAACACAAATCAAGCAATTGGAATCCATCTTAACGGAACATCACGTTCCCCTGCTCCACGAACTCTCGAATGCCCGACGCTATTCGATGGCCTGCCCGTCGATGCCTACCTGTGGCCTGGCCGTTGCCGAGTCGGAACGGGTCATGCCGGAATTCATCACCGAAGTTGAAAACGCACTCGCAGAACTAGGTCTAGCCGACACTCAACTGACCATTCGAATGACCGGATGCCCCAATGGCTGCGCTCGCCCTTACACTGCCGACATCGCCTTAGTCGGCAGACGGCCGGGAGTTTATCACTTGTTCGTTGGTGGGCGTTTGGCCGGTGATCGGATGGCAGATTTATACGCTGCCGATGTGAAAATCGAAGCCATCCTTGAGACCCTAAAGCCGCTTCTGACTAAGTTTGCTGTCGACCGCACTCCCGGCGAGGGATTGGGCGACTTCTATCAGCGTGTTCTCGAGCGAACCGAGTCCAGAACACGTGTTACCGGCAAGGAAATCCCGACTTTCGACGATGTCCAGCCCAAGCTTATTCAAATCGGAGCTTAAAGATGCCGCCGCGCCTTTGCTCAATCGTACTTGCTGCACACGGATCGACAGCGACAGAACATTGCAACGATCCGCTGCACGACATGGCCGCCGCCATCCTTCAGCGACAGGAGGAGCAGTCCGCTACCTCGCCTGACCTTTGGATAGAAAAAATTACGCCTGCATTTCTGCAAGGCGAACCTCAAATGACGGAAGTTCTTGAATCGCTCCCCGAAGGCGATGTCATTGTGATCCCCGTGATGACTAGTGACGGGTACTACCTTCGAAAACTGCCGGAAAAATTCGCCAGCAATCGGAACGCCGGGAAATTCAAATTTCACCTCAGCTCAGTCTTTGGGATGCACGCCATGATTGCTGATGAAATGAAGTTGTTGGTAACGCACCATCTATCGAGTTTCCATTTAAAACCGGAAGAGACCACGGTAGTCGTGATTGGTCACGGCACCCGTAGAAATCAAACAAGCGGAGAATCAACCTACCGCCTGGTCAACACCCTGGCCGGCCAATTCCCCGGACTAAAATGTCTCGCTGGCTTTCTAGATCAGGACCCAACCGCCGAAAAAATTGCCGCTGAAATAACAACTCCCAACACCATCATTCTACCCTTCCTGATCAGTCGAGGCCCGCATACCACCGAGGATGTTCCGCAAGCCTTCCATTTGAACACGGGAACTGACCAGCTATTTCCATACATTCACCAGTCAGACTCCAGATTTCTAATTTATGAAAAACCACTGGCAATGTATTCAAACGCTGTAGACATTTGCTTTGATCTGGCGATTGAAACATTGAATATCAGCCAACCGGTGAACCTAATTTCGCACGGAGAATTGAGTCTATGATTTTTCGTCGAGGATCCGTTCATCTTGTTGGCGCCGGCCCCGGCGATCCAGAACTAATTACTGTCCGCGGAATGCGTCTGATCGAACAAGCAGACGTCGTCATACACGACCGCCTCATCCCTCATGAAATTTTAAATTGGTGCCATGGAAGCGCAACACTGATCGATGTCGGAAAATATCCTGACCATCATCGAATTTCACAATCCGAAATCAACCGACTATTAGTCAAACACGCGCACAACAATCAATTGGTGGTACGGCTCAAAGGGGGAGACCCGTTTGTTTTCGGACGCGGCCAGGAAGAATTTGAAGCTTGCCGCGAGGCAGGGATTAACTGCCATATCGTCCCGGGCGTCAGCAGTGCCATTGCAGGGCCGGCGGCTGCGGGAATCCCAGTCACAACCCGTGGAATCGCCAGGTCGTTTACCGTCGTTACGGGCCAAACCGCACCGGAACTCGGCTTTCATAATCTCAACTTCCAAGCCTTAGCCAGCTCCGATACCGTGATCTTAATGATGGCTCGAAAAAACCTGCGAGCCATTACTCAACAACTGATCGAGGCGGGGCGTTCCCCCGATACACCGGCAGCCTGCATCGAACGCGCAACCTATTCCGATCAGCGAGTGACCTGCGCAACCCTCTCCGAAATTGCAACTCAGGCTGACCTGCTCGACTTAAAAAATCCCATGATCACGGTGATTGGCGAAGTCGCGGCAATGGTCGACCAGGAACAAGTAGAATGGCCGGAAGAAATTCAACAACACTTCTATGCAATTGAATTCGGCGAATAGATGAGTTCCAGGAATACTCCTGCCAATCCCACTCAACAACCCGGCTCCTTACTGAACGACAAGAATACAATCTATCGAGCTAGTACAGAGTTAGACAAAGCCGCGCGATAGCTGGAAGATTCCTCGGTTTTCCTTCGATTCCTGTGCTATTTTAAGATGACTCAACAATAATTTAGAGCCGCTATACATCTTTTCAAAGTGCATCGTTAAGAAAACGATTACTTAGACCAGCATCTTCCCGGATCCTCGCCATGAATTTAAAAAACAACGTTATGTTTCTCGTTGTCTGCAGCGCAGTCCTCGCACTTTCTTCAACGAACGCAGATGACTGGCCGCGGTTCCGAGGCCCTGATGGGCACGCGGCTTCCTCCGATTCTGTTCCTGCCGAGTGGACGGAATCAGAGAATATTGCCTGGAAATCAAAAATCCCCGGTCGCGGATCTTCAAGTCCAATCATTGTCGGCGACCAGATCTTCTTAACCTCTTACACCGGATACGGACAATCGGACGACGATGCCGGTGAGAAAACTGAACTTCGACTCAACACACTTTGTTTCGACAGGAAGACAGGCAAACTAATCTGGAATCATTCAATTGAAGCAAGCGCTGACGAACAACCACTGGCCAATCCCAACAGTCGCAATGGCAAGAAAAAACAAGTCGCTGGACATGGGTACGCTTCCAGCACGCCCGTCAGCGACGGCGAATCCGTATTCGCATTCTTTGGAGCATCCGGCGCCGTCGCCTACGACTTAAAAGGAAATCAACTCTGGCAAAACGACGAGTTGGGATTCAAAACGGTTGGGTTTGGTTCTGCCTCGTCTCCCGTCGTTTACGGAGACTTGCTTTATATCAACGCCAGCATCGAAAGCGATACTCTTTGGGCACTTGATAAAAAAACCGGTAAAGTCGTTTGGAAAAATGACAAAATAATTAAATGCTGGTCGTGCCCATGCCTTGCCAAAAACGACAGGGGAGAAACCGAACTCATCATCAACCAAAAATTCAAGGTCCTGGGCCTGAATCCTCTGACGGGTGAACAGCTTTGGTCCTGCGATGGAATCGAAGACTACGTTGTCCCAACTCCCATTGCCTATGACGGAATCGTCTATTGTCTCGGTGGTCGAAGCAACAAAGCAATGGCAATCAAACTCGGTGGTCAAGGAGAGGTTACCCAATCGCACCGCCTCTGGATGACTAATGTTGGTGCTAACGTCACCTCCCCTGTCCTTCATGACGGTCACCTGTACTGGGCGAGCGACAAAGGAATCGCGAATTGCATGAATGCGAGCAACGGCGAACCTGTTTATCGCGAACGCATGCCGACCAAGGCTCGTGTTTATGCATCCATCGTACGGGGAGGCGATAAGCTCTATCTGACCACTCGCGACAGCGGGGTCTGGGTACTTGCCGCAGAACCGAAATTCACACCAATTGCCCTCAACCAAATTGAATCGGACGAAAACATGTTCAATGCAAGTCCTGCGATCCACAATGGGCAAATCCTGCTGCGAAGCAATGATTTCCTGTATTGCATTGGTGAAAAATAACCTTTCGAGCAAATGAAGTTGGCAGTTTCGAAACTACATCACATTACTAACCTGCCCAAACGGAAGTTTCGCGGTAAACTATTAGCGTTACTTCTTCTTTGAACAGGGCAGGATTCATGTTGCGACCCTCGGCTCGTATTGCAAATTGTGTTTTTCATTTCGTATCCGGACCCCAGAGGACGATGACCGGCTTAGCACTAGCCATCTTCGTCGCCATGGCACCACTGCCCGCATTGGGCCAGACGCAAGACCTCCTTCAAGACCGGCGATTCGATGCTGTAACCTGGGTTCAGAACTCAGCTGAATATCGAATGCTCACGGAACAGACATTTCGCCTGGCGCTTCACCCGTTAGTCACCGCACTCGACGACACAACAATTTCTGCCGATGAAGCGCAACTCGCCGAAGGGGGATTTGCTGAAAAACCACCCGCGATCATTCTCGATTGTGACGAAACCATTCTCGATAACTCCGCCTACAATGCACGCAACATTCTAAAAAAAGAGAGCTACTCCACTGAGACCTGGAATGCCTGGTGTCTGGAAGTAAAGGCAGAAGCAATCCCCGGATCGCTGGACTTCGTCACCCGCGCCCAGGCCCTTGGAGCTGACATTTTTTTTATCACCAATCGTCGTGACGTCGTAAAAAAAGCGACTATAAAGAATTTAAAAAAACTCGGCTTCCCCGCCACTCCGGAAAATGTTTTGACAAAAAACAAAGAACTCGGACGCGGGGATGATAAAATTTCCCGAAGAGCAGCGATAGCCAAGACCCACAGAATAGTCATGCTCATCGGAGACAGCATGAGCGATTTATGCAGCGGGATGAACGGTACCGAAACCAACCAGCGTAATCAAACAGGGAACCAAAAGTTCCAACAACTTGGCTCGCGCTGGATCATGCTTCCCAATCCAGTTTACGGTGGCTGGCAGCAGGCGCTGCCAGAGGACAAACAGGCGTTAAAACTAAACTCAAACTCCAAGTAACCGTCCAATCAAACCTCAGTTTACAACCATCGCGCCATTAATCCTTTCACTCCTTATCCCCAATACGAGATTCGCAATGAATCAAAAATCTGCCCTGCTGGTTGGGATCCTGTTGGCCCTCACGATTCAAGTCCAGGCGCAAAGCCGTCAGATTTTATTTGAGGAGGTTAAGAACAGGCCTGCTGCTACGATCGGGGAATGGGTCATTGGCGACAAGAATATGATCGTTAACGGGAATTCTCAGATCGCCTCTGCAGCTGCCATTAAGCCTGGCTCGCTGGCAGTGACCGAGTATTTTGAAACCGGTGGCAAAAATTTTGTGACGCGGATGCAACCCTATCCAATTCAGGCCTCCGAAATAAATGACGGCCCTTATGTAAATTGGATCGACTCCCAAACCGCAGAAATTATCACGATCGTGAATGGGAAAATTTCTCGGCAACAAATCGAAAAAATTACTGAACCTCGTGTCATTAAATCTCTAACACCCCGTGTTCCATCGTTAACGCTCACCTCCGCCCCACCCTCCCCTCCGAAATCTGAGTGGGCGCAGCCAAGTCGCCTGATGGCCATCAGCGATCTTGAAGGCAACTATCTAAATGCAGTTCGTTTCTTGCAAAACAATAAGGTCATTGACCAACAGGGACACTGGATTTGGGGAGAGGGGCACCTCGTCTTGGTTGGCGACCTTGTCGATCGAGGGCAGTCCGTCACCGAATTGATGTGGCTGATCCACCGACTGGAAAAAGAAGCGATCGCGGCGGGTGGCCGTGTCCATTACGTCCTCGGAAATCACGAAGCGATGGTGATGGGCGGAGACCTGCGATACATCCATCCCAAATATCTTTTTACCTCCACACGTATCGGCGTCACTTACGATCAACTGCACGGCCCAAACACCGAAATCGGCCGATGGTGGCGCTCAAAAAATGGAGTGACTCGGGTTGGCGACCTCCTATTTGTACATGGTGGCTATTCCCCAAAGTTGGATGCTGCCAAACTCGAAATGGAACAATTGAATCAGTTGATTCGCGACGGACTGCCTCCGCGCCAATCGGCTGGCGCGACTCCGGCGACCAATCCTGTAGGTGACATGCATGGCCCTTTTTGGTACCGCGGCTATTTCCCCCAACATGCCGGAGCATGGGGTGGGCTAGCGACTCCCGCTCAAATCAAACAGATCTTAACCCGACACAACGCAAAACACGTTGTTATTGGACATACGGTTGTGGACCACGTTGGGCCCATTGATGACTCAGGATTCGTACTTGGAATCGATGTGAAATGGGCAGATTCAAAAAAATGTGAAGGCCTCCTACAAGAAAACGGGACTCTCTACCGCGTCCTCATGGATGGACAGCGTCAGAGGATTTTCCCTGACCTTAAAAAATAGTTTGCACCGGTTTCCCCCAACCTAACGAAGATTTCAGCGTTTCATCCGGTTTGCCCACCAGTGACTGCTGCCGTCTCGGGATCGATTCAAGTACAATCCAACGGATTACTTATTTTAAGGAAGCCTCATGTTGTTCTTACACTTGACTCGATTCGTCCTGATCGCACTTTGCGTTACCCATTTCACTACACTCGACCTCAAGGCGCAGGCACAGACGGGTTCCTCACTTCTGCCGACAAGCAGTCAGCAGCGTATTGCTGAATCGAAAATCACAGACGCGTCAATCCGAGCTGATGTAGAGTTCCTCGCTGATGATCTCCTCGAAGGTCGAGGCCCCGGAACCCGGGGCGATCGCCTGGCTCAAAAATATATCATTTCCCAATTCAAACAGATGGGACTAAAGCCTGCGGGAAACGATGGCCAATGGACCCAAGAGGTTCCGCTAATGGGCGTCACAACTCGTCCTCCTTCAACGCTCACCTTTGAGCGATCCACTCAATCGCTTTCATTGAAAAACAACGACGATTATATCGTCACGTGTGGAACGGGCATTGAGCAAGCGGTCATCAAAGATGCAGAAGTTATTTTTGTCGGCTATGGAATTCAGGCACCCGAATATGGTTGGAACGATTTTAAAGGGATCGATGTCAAAGGCAAAATCTTATTGTGCCTGAACAATGACCCGGCTGATAATCCCGAAATATTTGCTGGACGGACGCGACTTTATTACGGACGCTGGGACTACAAGTACGCCAAAGCGGCAGAGTTAGGCGCGGCCGGGATGTTGATCATTCACACGACTCCCTCCGCCGGTTATCCCTATCAAGTAGTGCAAACTTCATGGACGGGTGAGCAAATGGCTCTCGGTGGCAAGCAAGTTGGTCGAGCCCTTATGGAAGGCTGGTTGACTGAAAATGCAGCAGGAAAATTAGTCGCGTTCGCCGGTCAAGAATTGGATAAATTAACTCAGTCCGCACAATCGAAAGATTTCCAACCTGTACCACTCAATACGAAGTTATCCATCAAAATGGATTGCCGTGTTCGCTCTCGAAGTTCCGCCAATGTACTTGGCCTGCTACCTGGCAGTGACCCCGAACTCAGTAAACAATGGATTGTCTACACCGCGCATCACGATCACATTGGGATGACCGAAGCACGCGATGAAAAGGTCGATAACATCTACAACGGAGCGGTCGACAATGCCTCGGGCGTAGGATCAATGCTGGCAATCGCCCGTGCGATGGCTGCACTACCGGAATCTGACCGCCCGCGACGATCGATTCTATTCGCCTCCGTGGCCGCGGAAGAACAAGGGCTTCTTGGGTCGGCCTACCTCGCACAAAATCCGCCAATCCCGGCAGGGCGTTTAGCCGCCGTCATTAATATCGATGGCATCAACATACTTGGGGCGACCGAAGACGTCGTCGTAATTGGACGCGGAAAATCGGATATGGATAAAATCGTGGAACGGATTTCGAAATGGCAGAAACGAGTCGTCGTTGGAGACCAATTCCCCGATCGCGGTTATTACTACCGATCAGATCAGTTCAGTCTGGCGAAGATCGGTGTTCCCGGCGTCTATCTAAGCTCCGGAGTTCATGTCATTGGCAAGCCGGATGGCTGGGGGAAGGAGCAACTGCGTGAGTGGACCGAAAACATCTACCACCAGACGAGTGATGAATACAGCGAGACTTGGAATCTCTCGGGGGCTGTCGAGGATGCAAAACTGATGTTCTACACTGGACTTCAGGCAGCCAATCAAAAATCACTGCCAGCCTGGAATGCAGGAGACGAGTTCGAAGCCGCACGACTGAAGGCATTAAAACAACTCTCTAAGTAAGCCACGCCGACAGTCCAAAATTTATATCCGACTTCTGGATCAAACCAATTCTGAGATGTCGACAACGACATTCAACCCATTGAAACCTTATGGCAAAGACCGAATTTAAAGACACCGTAACTCCGGAACTAGAAGGCCGAATCGACTTGATGGTTCGCAGCCTGATCGATTTGCCGCGAAGCAAGTTGACTCTCCTCTTCGAACACGGTTGCGTTTCTCTCAACGGTTCTATCTGCAAAAACCCAGCTACCCGTGTCAGCACCGGCGACACCATTCTCGTCAACTACGATGCCCAACAGGGGTATTCCAAAAAGAAGCGCCCCTGGAGCGATCGGACTTTTACAATTATCCATGAAGATGATGACCTACTGGTAATTAATAAAGCCTCCGGAGTTTTAACGGTTCCTACGAACAAAGAAGAACCAAATACTTTACTGGAACGAGTCACCGCATATTTAGACCGCAAAAAGAAAAACCACGAAGCCTACCTAATCCACCGACTCGACCGCGGCATGAGTGGCACAATGGTATTTGGCAAAACACCAAAATCAGCCAAACATTTACGGGCTCAATTCGACAAGGACCAAGCTCGGCGGATCGTGTTTGCAATCGTCAACGGAGAACTCGAGTCCGAATCCGGTGTTTTCGAATCGCAACTCGACACACACAGCAACCTTAGTCGTTACTCCACATTGGAAAAAGGGAAAGGGCAACGTGCTGTGACCCGCTATAAAGTCACCCAGCAATTAGAGGAAGCGACCGCAATTGAACTTGAACTGGTCACCGCTCGCCGCCATCAAGCACGCGTTCACTTATGTGAATCGGGACATCACATTCTGGGAGACACACGCTATCGACAGCAGCGCTATCCCCATGAAAAATGGGACAAAAAAAGACTGGCAATGCATAGTATTGAAATTTCATTTATCCACCCAACAACGATGAAACCGGTTACCTTTAGATCTCCACTGCCGATGACACTCCGCAAGTTCATTCGTGGCAGCAGAAAAAAATAGAATTACGGTTCAATTCCACCAAACCGATATTCAACCGCCTGTCAGGAAATCAGGGGTCAACGTAGAATGTTGCTGCGGCGGTATTTCTTTTTTGATTAGTTGATTTGAAAGACGCTATTTTGGATTCTCAGGAGATCCTTGGACAAGACGGTTTAATTGCCAAACGGCTGCCAAACTACGAGGAGCGTCGTCAGCAACTTGAGATGGCCGATGCCGTTGCAGAGGCAATTCGCGCAAAAAAACATTTGATTGTCGAAGCAGGAACAGGCGTTGGAAAGAGTTTTGGCTACCTCGTTCCGGCAATTCTCTCATTACAGGAAAACCAGGAAAGCAAAGATGGTGGAAAACGCAGGATCGTGGTCTCAACCCACACCATCAGCCTGCAAGAACAGCTAATTCAAAAAGATATTCCACTCCTCAACAGCATCATTCCGCTTGAGTTTTCAGCCGTGCTTGCCAAGGGGCGCGGTAATTACATCAGTCTTCGCCGACTCAAGCAGGCGCTCAAACGTAGTGATAATTTGTTTTCTACCGATGAACAGATAGCTCAAGTTCAAGACCTTCGCGAATGGGCCGTGACGACTACCGATGGCTCGCGAGCCGATCTTGATCTCAAGGTACTGCCAAGTGTGTGGGACGAAGTCAAAAGTGATAGTGGAAACTGTCTTGGGAGAAAATGCCCCAGTTACGCAGACTGCCACTACTTCAAGGCGAGGAAACGATTACAAAATGCCGACATCCTGATCGTTAATCATGCCCTTTTTTTCAGTGATCTCTCGCTGCGAAGATTAGGGGTGAATATCCTGCCCGATTACGACACCGTCATTCTTGATGAAGCCCATACCATTCAAGATGTTGCCAGTGACCACCTTGGCCTCGGGATCACCCTTGGACAAATCGATTACACTCTCTCCAAGCTCTACAACGAAAGTACGAACAAAGGCCTGCTGGTACATCACAACCTAAAGGCTGGACAGCAGTCGGTGGTTCAATGCCGAATCCGCGCTGAAGATCTGTTTGGAGATCTCCTCGCATGGGTCGCGCGCACTCAAACCTCCAACGCTCGCAACACAACCACCCGTGTGCAAGAGCCCGGGATTGTCAGCAACCCACTCTCACCTGCCTTGGATAAATTAAGCCAGTTGGTTAGGCAATTTGGCGAGAACATGAAGGACGCTGCCGAGAAACAGGACTTCACGTCTCAGGCTGACCGCCTGACTGCACTTTCGACTTCCCTTGAAGCTTGGCGACTTCAAGAGATGGAAGGAGGAGTTTATTGGATCGAATCGGGAATGAACCGGTATGGCAAACAAAAAGTCAAATTGATGGCGGCACCAATCGATATTGGCCCCGCTTTGCGAGAGAATTTATTTAACAAAACCGATTGCTGCATCCTGACCAGTGCCACACTTGCCATCGGTGATCAATCGTTTGATTTTTTTCGAAACCGAATCGGACTCACTCAATCCCAATCACTGCAATTGGGCAGCCCGTTTAATTATAGCGAGCAGGCTAGATTAATCCTCGTTTCCAATATGGCCAGCCCTGCAGAACATCGGGACACGCATGAACGACAGTGCATTGACGCAATCAAACAATACGTCTCCCGAACCGATGGCCATGCCTTCGTCTTATTTACCAGTTACGATTTCCTCAATCGAGCTGTCCGCGACTTAACTCCATGGCTGAGCGAAAAAGACTTTGGACTTTATGTTCAGGGAGGGGGCGTTTCCAGAACGCAACTGCTTGAGCAATTTAAATCTAAACCTCGCGGTGTCCTTTTTGGGACCGATAGTTTCTGGCAGGGAGTCGATGTCCAGGGAGACGCATTGCAAAATGTCATCATTACAAAATTACCCTTCAGTGTTCCCGATCAACCACTGCTACAAGCTCGACTTGAAGCGATCAAGAAATCAGGGGGAAACCCGTTCAATGATTACCAGTTGCCCGAAGCAATCATAAAATTCAAACAGGGATTCGGACGCCTAATTCGAAGTAAAACCGATTCGGGAATCGTCGTTGTCCTTGACCCAAGAATTAAAACCAAATCGTATGGTCGAATTTTTCTGGGATCGCTTCCAGAATGCCAAGTTGAATACGACACAATTTAGCCCCCCTCAGAATAAAACTTTATCTTCTCTGGACTACTTCCCGTTTGTTTGGTCGCTAAAATCGACATATCTGGGGTGTTTGAGCTTTCATCACGTAAACCTCCAGAATTGCCGATAAACCTGCTGCCGACTTTTTTTCCGTTTGAAATCAGCGAGTTCGACCGTGGCCGAAAGATCCAAATACCAACAAAATATTATCCGGAACTACTACGAAAACCGGGAAAACATTTCGCTACAGCGAGCCCAGGAAATTGTCACCGAACTCTACCTCTCAGAAGGTAAAAAGAGAGAAAAGTACTGGAAAAGTCTGGAAGGACACTTGCTCAAGCTAGACGTCAAGCAACAGACAATTGATCATTTAATCGCTCAGAATGACCCGATGCAAGTTGCAAAACTGGTCGAAAAACTAGGCAAACAATAACGGCTCAGACTAACCAACAGGTTCCGGAAAAAAAGGCTTAACCCATGCTCTCGGAGGAACAGAAAACCAGACTCCGACCACGCCTCGTCGCACTCCAGTCTACCGCTGGGGCAATGTTCGTAGCATCGACACTCGCGGGAACAGTGATCGCAACACTTGCCAGCTGGGATGAGCTTGGGGATCGGCTCTCGATGTTGCCACTCATCGGAGCGATTTTTGGAATGTTGATGATCGGAAGTGCGATTGTGTTTCCCCTCGTCTTTGCCGGTGAATCAGCCACAGGTGACTCCGAGGAAGGAAAAATAAAATCCGCCGTTCAATCGATAACCGTTGAATACCTAGTCCGCTTTGCCCTTGTACAGGCCGCTTTCTTCACCAATTTGCTAGTGCTCATGCTTGACCTTCACACGGTTACTCTGGGTATCGTTGGACTCGCAACTATCACTTTTCTATTCCTCTTCCCGTTCCAGTCAAGATTTATCAGAGCGGTCGAAAAACGCCTGATTTAGAGTTGCGGCTGTCCTCGCTAAGATCTTCGGCATGAGCTAGCCAGCAATTGCAACTGCCTGAGGAATCTGCATCTCTACCACGCTCATTCCGTACGGTTTCAGCTCTCCCCGCATCACTTTCACATCCGATGGAGCCGAGATTCCGAGCCGAACGGTATTCCCTTTGATTTGCAAAACCTCGACCGTAATACCACCGTCGATCAACACTTTTTCATTCCGCTTGCGACTTAAAACTAACATCTCATTCTCCTTAACTGATGGCCACGGGGGGATCGAACGATTTGAACAGCACAGTTGGCCGATGTGCTTCGTTGATAAGTATCTGCGAACTCTGTGACACCTCAGGTCACTCTGCTAATCGAATTCATAAAAATATTCTGCCGCCTGCTGGGGTAACCGTACGTTACGGCCACTCCTTTAACTTACTTACGCAAAACAAACTGTAATTCGATTAATTTCTTGTTCGCTTTCTCATAAAATGGCCAAAAACTCGAATTTGTAGCCGAACTGCTAGCATCCTCTCGAACCGATTGGCAGTTCACCCACCAAAGTACCTGTTCTCACGAACCAACCAATCGGCCATCTATAGTCCTGCATTTTCGATCCTGCTACACTCCGCCGCGATTTATCAAACTAAAACCACGGCAAATCAATGTACGGATTTTTAAAACCAAGAATCACTCTATGCGCGGTTGGACTGGCAGCCCTCTGCTGGATTCCTCCCTTTGCTTGTGGTGATTCGGATTTACCTCGGGAACAACTTCCTAAGTCCTGGAAATCAGATGCCGAACTCACCGACGTATTTTTTCTCAACACTCGCTTAGGTTGGGCAGTTGGTGCGCAGGGAACGATTGTGCGGACTTCTGATGGAGGTAAAACTTGGATTCAAATATCGCAGCGGGTCAGCCTAAGCGCCAACAATCTCTCCCTTGATCAGAAGCTTCGCAACATGCGTCAGGGTGTTCAAACCCGATCCACTGGTCGAGCCAATGGCCAATCGGTCAATTCGATCAGTTGTCGATTTGAATCAGTCTTTTTCGCAGATGAAAAAAATGGCTGGATCGCAGGTGGCTACAGTGTGCCCTACATCGATCGTTCCAAAGCCGTTGTCATGAGAACTCGTGATGGTGGAATCACCTGGAACTCGGTCGAACATTTAGTTGCCCCCCGATTCCAGCAAATTCGATTTACAGACCCATTAAATGGATGGGCAATCGGTGAAGCTGGTAATTTATTTCAGTCTGGTATTTTTTACACTTCAGACGGCGGCCAGTCATGGGCAAGCCAAACTTCGAAAAAAATTCACTCCTGGATCGCCGTTGAACGGACGAACGATGGCTTGGTCACCCTAAATGAAAATGGCCAACTGGGCACCCTTCGGCCCAACCAGTATGAGCCGTCGGTGATTCTCAGTGAGAACACCCCCAACCTAACCCAAATCCGCATGGTCAATGACAAGTCTGGCTGGGCAGTTGGTGAATCCGGAACACTGCTTAACACCACCAATGGTGGAAAATCCTGGACGCAAATCAAGCTTCCACCAGACGCATCGTCAATCGACCTTAATTCCATTTCCGTAGTCGAAGATCGCATTTGGTTTGCCGGCGACCCCGGGACAGTTATATATTCCCTGGATACAAAGACTGGAAAAACAACAACGCACCGGACTCCAGTTCGGATGCGGATCAATCAATTGCGTTTTTTGAATGATTCTCACGGCTGGGCAGTCGGTGGCGGCGGGGCGATCATTGCCACCACTGATGGTGGACAAAACTGGCATGTTCAAAGAGGCCAGCAACAGCGAGTTGCAATCCTCTACGTCAGTCTTGACGGCCACTCTCTCCCGTTGGAATTGTTGGCGAAGTACTCGATTGAAGAAAACCAAACTGCCGCAGCTTTAGTAATTCAAAAAACAAATCACCAGAACCAAGACCTCGCCCAAGCCACCGAACGGCTCGGCAGCAGCCTTCTTCATTCACTTGGAATTCCAGTGGAAGCTGACCTTAGCTCGACAAGAATTCGGGAAAAGATTTTACAAAAAATCACGCGAGCGATTCGCACGATGCAGCCCAACGTCGTGGTGCTGAATTCGCCCGATCCGAACAGCCGTCAAAGTAACCAACTCTCCGCCGAACTATTTTCGCTGGTTAACTCGGCGATTAATCAGGCCGCCAATGAGCGAAGTTTTCCAACTCAAATCACGGATTTAGGTTTGAAAGCATGGAAAGTTGATCGCTTTGCATTTGAAGATCCGACTGGCGAATTCACCATTGATGCGACACGACTGCTTCCTCGAGCAGGCGTTTTGATTGAGGACCAAATCGCTCTTAGTCGCGCACTCTTAGGGGAATCTGTAACGAGCGATCGAGTGCTTCGCTACCGCATCAACCACCTCAGCCAACGCGAAAGAATGCAAGCTGGCAATCTTCTCTCAGGACTGGATAAAAGAAAGACGGCGTTGCCCAGGAATAGAACGGACGCGAAACGCGGAAATTTAAGCATGATTCAAAAAGCGAATTCGAAACAACAAAAAGTAGAAGAATTCGTTCGTTTTGAACCAACCTCATCCCGCGACTTGTTGGTTTGGCGACAACAGATTCAGGCCTTTGCCATGCCAATGGAAAAAGGAATTGCCGGGGTGTGGTTAATGCAACTCGCCGAACGCTATTTGGCAGTTGGAAAAACTGAACTCGCCGCTCAAACCCACACGCTTCTAGTTAACCATTGGGCAAATCATGCATTTGCACCTGCCGCGATGAATTGGCTGGCCAAATATTACAGCAGTGAGGAATTCGCCCAAATCGAATACCGGAATAAAATTGAAAATGGCGAATTAACCGAACTTGGCACACTGACTGAAACACAACGCCTAAAAGAGAGTTTCCAACCTCGCACTCAGCAAAAGTTTGCCAATGGCAGCTCGCAAATCAAATGGTTACCAAGTGATGCGATGCTCAAATCCAAAGAAAAAAAACCACTCCCCAAAACAGAGGAACCGGAAGCACAGGAGACCACCACGCCTTCTCCCATTCGTCCGGCCTTTTTTGATCAACGCCTGCGAGTGGCAAGTAAAATTTTAAATCAAATGAAACAACGCGACCCTGAGTTCGCTGCCGGCCCACAATACAAATTCATGGAATCTCACATCTCTCGGCGACTCAATGGATCGCTGACCAACGAGGGCCGTTACAAATCACTCGCACAGCTTGGCGACGCAAAAGACACCGGCCTTTCCATCGCTGCCCAACGCGAATTGGCACTCAGTCCACAATCGGCAATTTCTTCGCCTGAATTGAAAACCGGCGTTTGCCGCTTCACTGACAAACCACCCAAATTGGATGGAAAACTCGACGATCCCTTTTGGCGGAACAGTTTTCAAAAACGAGATGCCATGCCAATGTCGCTCTCAACCGCCAACAGCCAATCTACAGCCGCACCAGATCTTGCCTTGTTTGCTTACGATGACCAATATTTTTACGCGGGTTTTCAGTGTCAAAAAATCGCAGGCCAATCCTACAAGACCTCCAGTCAATCAAGGCCGCGGGATGCAGACCTTACCCACCGCGATCGGGTCGAATTCTCAATTGACGTCGATCGAGACTACCTCTCCCAAAACTGTTTTGTAATCGACCACCGCGGCTGGGTAAAAGAAAGCTGTTCGGGCAGCCTCGGATGGAACCCCAACTGGTTCGTCAGTCAGTCAGAAGACGAAACAACCTGGACGATCGAACTCGCCATTCCGCTGAACTGCCTGGTTCCTGAAAAGATCGCAGCAGACGAAACCGTTTGGGCGCTCAAAATTGCCCGCCGCGGTTACGAGCCGACTAACCTATGGCACGACTCAACGACTCAACCTTTCGCATCGTCGTTGCCCTCGCCGATGGGGATTAGAAATACACTTCAGGCTCGCCCAGTCGATTTTGAGCTGCTTAAATTTATTAGCCAAACGCCCCAAACGGTAACCAAACTCACCCTTGGAAACTGACGATGATCCAAAATTATCAAGCGTTTCCACTTAGAATTAACCACGCAAACCATGAATCCACCCCGATCGCGAACTATAGTAGACCTAGG
Organism: Pirellulaceae bacterium; assembly: GCA_011087765.1. Taxonomy (GTDB): domain Bacteria; phylum Planctomycetota; class Planctomycetia; order Pirellulales; family Pirellulaceae; genus Mariniblastus. Next base: position 7,099 of record JAALLA010000052.1, on the reverse strand, counting down.
GGTTTACTTAGGTATCAGCCATGACGAAACAACCAGAGCCGAATCGGACTGCTATGCCGACTAACGATTCTGCAATGATTTCATCTAGCAATACGCCCCCGGTCTCCGGCGAGTCTTCCAAACTTGTGACCGTGGCACCTAGAAATCGTGCGCCTCAAGATTCAACAGGTGCGGTAAAATCAATCCCCCCGATTCACTTAAAGAAGCAGCGCCATAGTGACCAGTCTCGCGGTTCGCAGACTTTGGAGAGTTTTTTACTTTCTCATCGCCCACAACCCAATCTCACTGTGCCTCAAATCAATGCCTCCGACGAGGCGGAACTAGCCGTAAACAGTTCCATCCGCGGGAGAATTGAATCTCATCGCACCCCTCTCTCCTCCGTACTCATCAGCACGGTTGTCCACCTCTCACTGTTTTTAGCACTCGCCTGGTTCGTGTTGGCAATGGACAAACCGGTCACGACGATCAGCTTGGTAGCGACTCCCGATGCCAATCCAATTCTGGAAAATCTAAACCAAGCTGATCTGCAATTGGTTGAAATCGAAGTCCCGATAGATAACCAATCACCGATGGAAATGCTTGCTGATGCAACGGCAACCGATGATTCCATCAATGCGGACAATCTACCCATCGTCTCTCCCAGTGTTGCTAACCCAGCAATCAATCCTAACAGAGCAGAAAACAACCCAGCCAATGAGGTGGGCATGCTCCCGACAGGAGGAGGTCTGGAGGGACGGGCGTCGGACGCCAGAGCAAGACTTGCAGCCCTGAGGGGCGGCACACTGGCTAGCGAAGCAGCGGTCGAAGAAGGCTTGCGATGGATCATTAATCATCAACGGGAAGACGGCAGTTGGAGATTCCTCCACGACCAACAAAGCTGTCAGGGAAATTGCAAAAATGAAGGCACTAACGAAGCATCGACCGCAGCAACGGGCCTGGCTCTGATGTCGTTGCTGGGAGCTGGTTACACTCATCAAACCGGGCCCTACCAACCACAAATTCAAAAAGGCCTTCAGTATTTAAAATTAAAAATGAGAGTCACCGCGCGTGGAGGCAGCCTCACTTCGGGCAGCAAGGGCATGTACGCCCACGCGATTGCCACCATCGCGTTAAGCGAAGCTAGTGCTATGACCGGAGACAGCGGATTGGGCAAAGCCGCCGACCTAGCAAGACAGTACATCGAAACTGCACAACATAAAGCGGGAGGGTGGCGGTACGACCCCGGATCGCCGGGAGATATGACAGTCACCGGATGGCAAATCATGGCCCTCAAAAGCTGCCAACTTTCGGGCTCGCGGCTCGGTGATCTAACCATGATTCAAGCAGAACAGTTTGTCGACTCACTCGCTACTTCCAATGGCCGGTTTGGATACAACACCGATGACTCATTGGAAAATTCAGCAACCACAACCGCCATCGGCGTACTTTCAAAAATGTACTTAGGTGCTGGAATAAATGCGGGCTCACTCGAACAGGCGACGCGGTTCTTGTCCGACCATGGACCTTCAAAAAACAATGTCTATTTCAACTACTACGCGACTCAGGTCCTGCACCACCGCAGCGATCCACGCTGGGAAAATTGGAATGAGAGGATGCGAGAACATTTGGTAACCAGCCAGGATCAAAGCGATACCCACCAAGCGGGAAGTTGGTATTTCCCCGACCCCCACGGCAAGGTCGGCGGACGCTTGTATACGACGGCCATGGCAGTCATGATTCTTGAAGTTTATTACCGCTATTTACCACTTTACGAGAATGACGCGGTACAAATAAACCGCTAACATAAGAGGCGGCAGAATACGCCATAGCCTGCTTCAACCATTCGTAAATACTGGTTTTTCGCGATCCTTTCGATTATGAATCCTGTCATTCCCGTTCTCGATTTAATGATTGGCCAAGTCGTTTTAGCAGCGCAGGGCGACCGCGAAACGTACCGGCCGGTTCACTCAAAATTAACCCAAAGTAGTCGACCGATCGACGTTGCCAAGGCAATCTTCAATCAAACCGGTTGTGACGTTCTCTATCTCGCGGACATCGACAGCTTTAATGGAGCTAACCCCAATTGGAAGGTTTACAACGATCTACTGAATGCCGGGTTTGGACTGTGGATCGATGCTAACTGGGTGAGCAGCGGGCAATATCAGCAAATCGTTGAGAAAATTCCGCAGCGGGAACGATTGAAAATCATACTTTCGTCCGAAACAATCGCCAATTTCACCGACCTGGATTTACTCACGAAACTGATCGACCTGGCAATCACGCCGATTTTCAGCCTTGATAGAAAAGCAGGCAAACTGTTCACGCAACCTGGAAACCTCGCCGACGCTTCCGCACTCGAGTTAATCCAACACGCTTTCGAAAAAGGTGTGCGCGAACTGATTCTACTTGATCTGGAATCAGTGGGAACGATGGCCGGAATTGGCAATCCTGAAAACGGACTTGGCCCACTTATTCAAGAAATTAAACAAGAGCTGCCCGAAATCAAGATAACCTCCGGGGGAGGAGTGAGGCACGCCAGCGATATTCAATCACTGCTCGAACTTGGCTGTGAACATGTCCTCGTCGCTTCGGCCATTCACCAATGCAAACTCACCCCGGATGATATCTCTGACCTCACTTCTCCGAGACAAACGACACAAGCTTTTAACCCCTAATTTCGAGCGACGATCGCTAGTCTAAACTCCGCGGCATTAAACTCCGCGGCATTGAACTCCACGGAATTGAATCCCGCGACATTACCAACAACGGCTTCCAGAACTTTTGACATTTCAATCGCACTGAGGACAAAAGTCTGCTAGCAGAACAAGCGTTTGATGTGCCAGCAATTCAAATCATTAATTTCTCATTTGCAACCAAGATTTGGATTGATTTAAAAACTGGTAATCTTTACAAACCATGTTGCAAAAGTTGCGTTCCAAGCAGAGCGTAAAGAAGAGCAAACGGCAACGAAATGGGTTTTTACCTGGTTCTGCTGGAAAGCTTTTTTTTAACATTCAAATATTGAGTTTGGCACGAAGCTTGCGTTGTAGATTAAAACGACTCGCGGCAACCTCGCTGCATTTCAATCATACTTGCCGGTGAAGGATCACCTAGGCTTACAATCAACTCAATACGTTTCGTCAGTCAGGGAGGACGAGTTTTGAAATCGAACATTTACAAATTGGCATTAATTACTGCATTTGCAATCACGCTTCCATTGACCGGTGGTGTGGCTCAAGCACAAGAACCCGGTATCGTTGCAATTCTAGACGTGGCTGCCGTTTTTCAAAGAAATCAGGAATTTAATACCCAGATGCAAGGGATTAAAGATGCCGCAGAACAACTAAAAGTGCAAATCACGGAGCAACAAAAAGTCATTCAGGCTAAGGCGGCGCAAATCAGCGCCATGGAAAGTGGTGCGGATCGATTTCAGCAAGAAGCTGATCTTGAGCAACAACAGGCGCAACTGAAAACTCAGGCTCGCCAAGCGGAAACGAACCTGCTCAATCGGGAAGCGCAGATTTACTACGCCACATACCAGAAGCTGCAATCGGTCGTGAAAGCTGTCGCCGAGGCCAATAACATCTCCCTGGTTTTGCGATTTGACAGTTCAAAAGTCAATGGTAACGTCCGACCAGAAGTCATTAAAGCAGTGAACCGATCGGTTGTTTACAACCGCGAATTGGATCTCACCAATCTCATTACGGAACAAATGGGGCCTCAGGTAGTGGCAGACAGTCAGTCAACGCAACTGAAGTAATGACTGAAGCCACTTTGTTGGCGAAACTTACCCTAGAGATTTTCAAAAAGCGGCTTGTTACAACGAGCCGCTTTTTTTATTCCAAACAAAACTCGCCACCCTCCAACTAGACAGCCTAGACCACCTGACTTGGCTTGGCGCAATCTAAAACGAAAGCAAATCAACACTTGTTGAATCCAAGGTAATAGAGCGGAGGTATCTCGCTTGTTATCCTTTAGATTCATGTTAAAACGTGGATTCATGTTAAAACGTGGCTTCACGTCCCCGGCTTCCATCATTCAGCACGCCCATCCCTATACCAAATGAATGTTATCGTTTTTGAAGACTCGGGTGTTGAAAATCTCTATCCGGTCACGACCGGCCGCCCCGCCTACGCCATTACGTGCGCCAGTCTGCGCTTAATTGATTTTTTAAAATCCCTAAATTCCCGAATGATCGGAATCGTCCGGCCTTTTCTGGAACGAATTCAGATGCTTGATTTTCCTGAATTGGAACAATCACTCGACCTCTCTCAACGATGGACGCTCCTCGTCAACGCGCGTCTCGCGCCAACGGTGAAAAACTGGGAGAAGATCGGGACGTTAATGGAATCGTCGAATCAATTACTCCCGGAAGGCATTTTGATTCGCGTTGGCTGGGCAACCGCCGCGGCAATTATTCCAACCAGCACCCTACAAGATCACCCGCGATCCAATTGGCCTGAAATAATCGAATCGCTCGGGAGTAGCCCTGACTGTGAAGTTACAGAAGACGAATTGTCATTATTCGATTACCCACACGAAATCATTGACAGTAATATTCAATCATTCCCGGGCAATCTGAGTTATCGAATCGCTCAAGGCAATTACACTGAAAAATATAAGAATGTGTTTGTCGCCGATGGCGTGCAGATTGTCGATCCGGTTTTATTTGATTCAAAACCAGGTCCAATCGTCATTGACGCCGATGTTAAAATTGGACCATTTTGTTTTATTAGAGGGCCAGTTTACATTGGCCCAAGAACTCGAATTAGTGAACACGCTTCGATCAAGGATTGTGTCTCCATCTCCCACACCTGCAAAATCGGGGGAGAAGTTGAGAGCACCATTCTCGAGGCATACACCAACAAACAACATCATGGCTTTCTCGGACACAGTTACCTTGGCAGCTGGATCAATCTCGGAGCTGGCACCTGTAACAGCGACCTGAAAAACACCTACGGCATGGTCAACATGCAGTATGGATCGGAAAAGGTCGCATCGGGGATGCAATTCATTGGCTGTATTATGGGTGACTATGCGAAAACCGCGATCAACACCAGTATCTTTACTGGCAAAACAATCGGCACCGCGAGTATGGTGTACGGATTCGCGACCACTAACGTGCCGAGTTTTGTAAATTACGCGCGCACCTTCGAGAAAGTTGGAAACCTCCCTCCCGAAGTCATTGTGACCACTCAGAAACGTATGTTCTCCCGCCGGAATGTTATCCAGCGCCCCTGTGATATCGAATTGATTCTCGATATGTACCGAAATACGCAGCATGAGCGACCCGACGGCCTCTCCGATGAGCCGATCTCGCTGTAAGCCGCCAATCCCATCACAATCTACAAATACCAGGATCCGCTTATTTCTGCCTGTTTCGTTCGGAACGTCTTCAAAAACGCTCAATCTTCCCACAGTTTTTCAATCTGGACTGTCTCCGTAACGGCTGCGAACTTATCATGACAGCATCCAATTTCAATTCCACAATTATTTCGAATCTCAATGTCGCTTTCTCAACTGTTTGAAAAGAAACAAGTCACCTCGTATGAGTTGTTTCCACCCAAAACACCCGCCGGTGAAAAAAGTCTCCGCCGCCACGTCGAACAACTGATGCAGTTTTCACCGGACTTTATTACCTGCACCTACGGAGCCGGTGGATCCACACAAGGTAAAACGCTCGACATCATTGAAGACGTTAAAAACTTGTACAATGTCCCGGTCGCATCTCACCTAACACTTGTCGGTAGCAGTGTGGATGATTTGAGAACCTACCTGGAACAGGCCCGAGCCCGATCGGTTGACTACATCGTTGCTCTAAGGGGCGATCCTCCTCAAGGAGAAACTGAATTTCAGGCAACCGCGGGAGGCTATCGCTATGCCAATGAATTAGTCGAACTGATCAACGCTGAATTTAATGATCTTGGTGTTCTTGTTGCTGGCTATCCCGAAAAACACCGAGAGGCGCCAAGCCTTGACGTTGACCTTGATAATCTAAAACGAAAAGTCGATGCCGGCGCGCACGCGATCGTCACTCAGCTGTTTTACAACAACGAAGATTTTTTCCGATTCCGAGACCTCTGTGAACAAAAGGGAATCAACATTCCTATCGTCCCAGGCTTGTTGCCCGTCACCAGTCTCAAGCAAATCCAGCGAATCTCATCGCTTTGCGGAGCCAAGCTTCCCGTCCCGTTTGTTCAGGAGCTCGAAGCCAATCCAGAGCCTGAAGCTCAATTCAAAATCGGCGTAGCTCAGGCAATTCAACAAACACAGGAACTCATTGATGCAGATGTCGCCGGATTGCATTTTTATGTTCTTAACAAATCCGACGCGACGGTCCAAATCATGGCTGCGATCAACCGCGCCTCCCCAAGTGACTAAACTGGGTTTCGATCAGAAACTAAACTGGCCTTGAGTTATTCAATCCACCCATTGAGACGGAGTTCGTTCATGCCTTCATCATTTCCTCGTGCAGCAACGTACCGGTCACCGCGATTGTTAACCTGCGGGTTGTCAATCATCTTACTGTTGATAACGGCATGCCTCTGGCCACTCTCTGCCATTGGGCAAACGGGAACTGAATTTCGACCACCGCAGGAAGTCGATGGGACGCGTTCTAATCCACTATCTCCCTCGAAACCGGCCGTCGCTCCGCCAACTGCAGAGGCAGAGCAGCAGCAAACAGAGAAAGTGTTTAAGCAACTCGTCCAGGAATTGAACAACCTGATCCCCGGCGACCCAGCATCCAACCCGGAACAGCAAAAGGTCATCGGTGACGCAGTCAAAGCGTTTCAGGCAAGAGATGCGAAGCTGGTCATTGAGTTGATGACCGCACAATCCCTTACAGATCCAAATTTCCCTCCAGCCGATGTTATGCTCGCCGGGCTTAGCTTCGCTATCCAGGATCCAAAATCCGGGAGAGTTTTGTTAGAACGAGCCGCCCTCCAGCATCCCGACAAACCAGCTGTTTATTCGACCTTTGCCAGATTGGCCATTAATGAAAACCGCTCCACTGATGCACTGGCATTGTTGGAAAAACTGGAGCGAGTGATCAAAAACGCAAACCTCCCGCCTGTTTCAGCCGCCTTTTACGAAGCGCAGTATCTTGACGGGTCAACTG
>JAALLA010000051.1:3623-23893 GCA_011087765.1 Pirellulaceae bacterium | reverse complement strand
AATCAAAGCCAAGTTCGGCAATGGTGTCGAAACGCTGTTGATCGGTGATAATGAATATAATATTCGGTTGAGCGGGCATTTGAGCGGGCATTTGAGCAGTCATAATAACGATTGTGAAAAAAGGCTGAGTATATGAAGAGACTTATGGACGATCGACCTGGCGATTGGCTACGGAAGAGCGACTGAAAACAACTGGGTAAAGACAATTTCCAGTGTCAAGCTGAAGCCCAATCCTATGATTCCAAGAATCAACAACTGTTTACGTTTTGCTTTCGAAATAGACAATCCCATCAAAAATATTGACAAAGGTGTTGCGATTCCAAACGGAATCTTAAATTGCAATGCAGCTACGTAGGCGATCAAAATTGCAAGACACGTTGCCCCTAAAATCGAGGCTTGCTTTAAATGTAACTTGTTTGAGGGAGCCGGTGTTTCCGATGCAACCGAAATTTTGGAATCGAAAACAAGGACCGTTATCAGCAGGGTTGCCACGATTCCAATTATCCAAAGGGGAAAATTGGGCAGTTCAGTTTTCGCATCGACAGAGAGTCTTTGAAATGCTTCGACACGAACGGCCAAGTGTTTTCGTAAGTCTTCTCCACTGCGAAAAGTCGGGTCGATTGATAGCTTTTTTAATTCCTGATTCACTTCGGGCGACTGCAAAGTGTCTTGAAAAGTCCGTGCAAGGATATCGGCGATGTGGTCGGGCGTGTCTTTGGGGGCCCAAATGTAATAGGCATTCTCAGCGCGGGTCTTTAGGTTTTGCTCGGTTGATGTGGCTACTTCTGGAATTGTTGGATGTCGTTTGTCTCCAAAATTACCGATTGCGAGAATGTTGTCTGTAGCGGGCGTATCGTTGGAATTTCGAAAGGAAACGTACTCTGCGAGTGAGAAAATTCCCGCTTCAAGCTTACCGCCCAGTAGGTAGGTGTAGCGTTTCGCTCCACCTGCCGAGATGAAATTAAAGTCTGCTCCGGGGTATTCTCCAAGCAGTTGTTTGCAAATGAAATAAGCGGGGGATCCCTGGTTGGCACCGACGCGAATCGAATTAGGGTTTTTCTGAGCAGCCTGGAGAAGATCATTCAAATTCCGATATTCAGAGTCGGCCCTCACGACCATTAGAAGGACGATGCTTCCGGTTTGTGCAATCGGGCGAAATGCTTCCGGTCCGTAATCGACTACTCCCGCTAGTTGCGTCGCGATGATGCCTTCGTGATGGCAGAGGAGTTGGTAACCGTCCGGGGGAGCGTCTTTTACTTGTCGACTGCCGATGGTCGCCGATCCCCCGTCCTTGTTGGTGACGACAAATTCCTCGCCAAGCGAGCCTTCCCGATTCAATGACTTCTGGAGAATGCGGGCGAACGTGTCAGTGCCTCCTCCGGCGAGATATGGGACGACAATTTGAATTGGTTTTTGAGGGAATTGAGTTGGCTGATCGGTTGAGATCGCGCTGATCAGTCGCCAGGCTGTGATCAGCAGCAATACCAGAAATATGATTCCCTGAAATACAAATTGGTTTGATGGCACTCTCATGATTGGCTCCTCCTGTCCCGTTGGCGACTGCGGTAGATTGGAATCACCAAGAGAAGGACTGCGATCACCAAGAAGGCAAGTGATTTGGGTTCTGTGAAAATCGGCGTCCAGTCACCGCCCGAGCCCATTAAGCCGGCGGACAGATTTTCTTCCGCAATGGGGCCCAAAACAAATCCAATCACGAAGGGAGCCAGTGGGATTTTTTTGGTTTCCAGAAAAAGCCCAAGTAGTCCAAAACCGATCATGACCCAAACGTCAAACATGCGGTTCGACATGGCAAAAGAGCCAACAACGCAAAAAGTTAAAATGATGGGCAGCAAAAAAGCACGAGGGATTTTGGTAAGCCAGGCGAGGGTGCGGATGGAGCAACACATAATTCCTGCCATCGCCAGATTTGCAAACAGACAGGTGAAAATGATTGTGTAGACGAGTTCAGGGCTTTGTTCGAACAGTCGGGGACCGGGTTGGAATCCGTGTATTACCAAAGCACCCAGCAGAACAGCTTCGACGACCGAGCCAGGGATACCCATCGCGACCAACGGGATCAGTGCCCCCCCGATTGTCGCGTTATTGGCGGCTTCGGCGGCGACAATTCCCTCCTCACACCCGGTGCCAAATTTTTCGGGGTTGCGGGATGTTGAGCGAGCAACTGAATAGGCTGTAACCGATCCAATATTTGCTCCGATTCCAGGTAAAATGCCAATCCAGGTTCCAATTAATGAAGAGCGAATTAAATTCAGGCCATGATTTTTTATGTCCGAAATTTTTAATGCAAGGCCCTGTGTTGCAATTGGGGGCGTCAATTGAGGCTTGGCGGAATCGATTATGTCCCGGAGAATTTGGTTGACGGCAAACATTCCAATTAAGACCGGGAGTAACTGAAATCCATCGTTCAACTCCGTCAGTCCGAAGGTTAGCCGTGTTTCGCCAGTGGCAACGGCAATCCCCGGCATCGCGAGCAAGATCCCGAGAAATCCAGAGAGAAGCGATCGCAAAATTGACTTTCCACCAATCGTGGCGATTAGCACCAACGCCATCATTACGAGAGAAAAATAGTCGAACGGGCCGAATTCTTTTGAATATCTCGCAATCGGCTGAGCGAGTGTCAAAAGGAAGCACCATGAAATCAAACCGCCGGTAACGGAGGCCATGATTCCTAATCCCAGCGCTCGTTCAGGTTGCCCGTTTTGAGCCATGGGGTAACCATCGAATGTGGTGACGATTGATGCAGGTGTCCCGGGCATACGTAACAATGTCGCCGAGATCATCCCACCACTGATCGCACCCACATAAATGCTGATCAACAGTGTCATTGCGTATTGAGGATCAACTCCAAACGTTAGCGGAAGAGTCAGGGCAATCAGCATCGTTCCGGTGAGTCCGGGAATTGCTCCTACAAAAACGCCCAGCGTCGTTCCAAAGAGAATTAGCATGAGCCCAGTTGGAGTGGCGAGTTGGAGAAGAGCTTCCTGCATATGCGTTTTGTCTGCGAATGCCGATTTAGGTGAAGTTGATTTCGGAGCGGTTTCAAACTGAGTCTGGATACTCAGGTTGGTAAAGGCGGGTGTTAGTGATCGACGGTTACGGTTTCAGAATAAGCTAACTCGCCGGTTCGACCGTCAAAATACTGAAAAATAATTTGTGGATGAGGGTAGGCAACAAGTCTTTTGCCCCCCAGTTTCTGAGGCATGTTGAAAACATTGTTTACCTGGACCACACAGTAATGTGGGTACAGTCTCTCAAGTCGCGGAAGGTCTGGCAGGATGTAACTGCTCCATCGAATGTCACACTCGCGCGGCCCAAATTTAAATTTGCCGGTTGCAGGGCGATCCATTTCATCATTTTTAGGAACATGATTTACGCTGTTATGCGGACCACAACAGAATTCCCATACATTGTCTGTGACTTTAATGGCAAAACTGTTGTGAAGGTCGCCAGTCATGACAAAGACCTTTTTCCCAATTTTGTCCCACTCGTTAATCAACATTTCGCGTTCATCAAAAAAGGCTGTCCACGCCTCTTCCTTGTTGCCTGCAACCTCGAATCCTCCAGCCCCACTGTGAGGGATCATGAAAGGAACTGATGAAATAACAAAAAAGAAATCGGCATCACTGTCTCGCATTGATTGGAGGAGCCAGTCTCGTTGCTGTTTACCAAGCATCGAGATTCCTTTTTTATCGCGCTGGTTTACGTCGTGCATGTCTCGCGAACCACGGGTGTCGACCAGAAAGTACTCACAATTGGCTACTCGAAATTTACTGTAGGATTGTCTACCAATGGAGTAGCTTGTGGTGTCGGAAATTTTTGCATCGGCGGTGAGTTCGAGCGTATGGGCGTCGATTACCTTGGCAATTTCATAGACGTACGAATTCTTATGCCCGGAATCGTCGTCATATTGAATGTCATTGACGCCTGCCTGGGGAGTGCCCCAGTGAACATGGAGGTTGAGCATTTGCTTGAGCGGCAGTTTGGTGAAATCTGCCTGTGGGTCAATGAGTACATTGGACCCGGCCTTCATGGTTCCTTTGCCAAAGTGTAGTCGTTGAGGATTTTCGATTGGATTGGCCCAGCCCAGATAGTTGTGCCAGGCGTATGTTCCGATATCTCTGAAAACAGTTCGGCGATGACGTTTTCCGGTTTCCCCCGCGCCCCAAATGTCATTAACCAGTTCGTGATCGTCGAATGTAAAATAAGAAGGAACATTGCGATGCCACTTCGCTAATTCATTCCCTCTGGAGAGATAGAGTTTGTAATTTTCCCAAACGCCTACGACGGTTGGCATTATCTCAACGACGCTTGGCAATTGGTCGACTCCCTGAGTCAGTCGCCAGGCTTCGACGGGGAACTCCCTTTGTTCTTCGTACAACCAATCTCCATTCATGATATGGAAATTGACTTTGTCAGCCCAGTCACGATTGAGATTCTCATAGGTAGGTGCTCGGTGCCCCAGGCCGTGCAGCGGATTCTGATTTGCGCACGACCCTATTTCAAAACGAAAATTAAACAGGCCCCGGGGATTATATTTTTCGTTTTGGGAATTCTCTTTACTGGGCAAAGTGCGAAACGAACCGGGCAGTCCGTGGGGGCGCTCATTGACCCAGACGTGGTAATGATATTTTGTATCTGGAAGCAGTCCGGAGACTTCAAGCGTTGCCGTATTGTCATTTTCGATTTTTGTCAGCGCCACTTGTTGAGTGTCGACGAGCGAATCCGGTGTCGTGCCGAGGCGGACTTTGAATGCGCCGGGTTTTGATGTGCGACACCAGACTCTAACCGAGTTGTCGGTGACGTGGCCTAACATCGGGCCATGGGTCAGTCGAATTGGATCACCTTGGAACGAACCCGGTGCGGCGGAGGGAGAAAGTAAGCTCCCGACAAAAATAAAGATAAATGTAAGGTGTCGAGAGATTTGGTGATCCAAGTGACTTCCTCGCTAGAGATGAGATTGCAATAGATTTTGCAGTCTTAAAGTTAAGCAACGTTTCTTTCGTATAAAGTCTATCGGAACGCTAAGAGAACCTATAGATAATTGGCGATGAATTTCAATATTTTTGGTATCGGGCGTTGGAAGGTTTGCAATGTTCCTGTTTCTGCCGGTAGACTAGAGGTGTAGTCAAGGTAAGTCATTTCATTCGCATTCAACGGAAAACAAATATGCTTCGGCTTTTTTTATTATTTGCGTTCGCTTCATCGGTCCTTCAGTTTGGTCCCGTTTCTGATGTTTCAGGCCAAGATGATGGGTTCAAACCAATTTTCGATGGTAAGTCACTCGCCGGATGGACAGGAAATGAAAAATTTTGGCGGGTTGAGGATGGCGCGATCGTTGGAGAATCAACGGAAGACAATAAGGTCGATGTGAACCGTTTTCTGGTTTGGGATCAAGGCGAGGTTGATGACTTTGTGCTGCGACTGAAATTTAAGGTCTCTGGGACTGAACGGGCCAACAGCGGTGTTCAGTTTCGGAGTGAATTGTTCAACGGGGAGAACGACCGGCTCTCAGGATATCAAGCGGATATTGACCGGTCGGGAAAGTTCATCGGGATTCTCTACTCCGAGCGGACGGGGCGTGGCATTCTCTGTAAGCGCGGAGAAAAGGTGACTTTGCGAGGTAAAAAAGATAAAGACGTTGAGCAGGTCTCCGATGCGGCTGAGTTATTAAAAGCAATTGATATGGACGGTTGGAATGAGATGGAAATCTCTGCTCGTGGCAATCATTTAATAACACGAATTAACGGAAAAGTGACATCTGACGTTACCGACGAAGACAAGCAACAGTATAAGAAATCAGGTCTCCTTGGGTTTCAGATTCATGTTGGTCCGCCAATGAAAATTGAATTCAAGGACATTCATTTGAAGCGTTTGCCATTGCAAGACAAGGCCAAGAAAATTGTCTTTGTCGCAGGCAAACCAAGTCATGGTTACGGTTCACACGAACACAATGCCGGGTGTTTGTTGTTGGCCAAGTCACTCGAAGAAGCCGCATCGAAGACAGGGCTCGCAGTATTAACAACGGTCTACAAAAACGGCTGGCCAGCTGACCCGACGGCCTTAGACAATGCCGATACCGTGGTCGTGTATTGTGATGGAGGAGGTCGACACTATTTGCATAAAAATGGAGAGGCGTTCGAAGATATTATGCGGCGCGGGGTCGGGTTAGCCTGTATTCATTACGGTGTTGAGGTTCCCAAAGGAATGTCTGGACAACGGTTTTTAAACTGGATCGGTGGGTATTTTGAAACAGACTGGTCAGTCAATCCTCACTGGATGGCGAAATTCGAATCGTTTCCTGAACATCCAACCACCAGCGGAGTGAACCCTTTTGAAATTCAGGATGAATGGTACTATCACATGCGTTTTTCACCCGAGATGACACGTGTTACACCTTTGCTTACGGCAATGCCGCCGAATGAGACATTGTCTCGCAAGGATGGACCGCATAGCGGGAATCCGGCAGTTCGCGAGGCTGTACTAAAAAAGAAACAGCCGCAGCATGTTGCCTGGGCATTTGAGCGAGGCGATGGACGCGGACGCGGATTTGGTTTTACCGGAGGGCATTTCCATAATAATTGGAAAAATGATGACTTCCGAAAGTTAGTTTTAAACTCGATCGTGTGGACTGCCCATGGAGAAATTCCAGATGCGGGTATCGAATCCACAACTCCAACGGAGGCTGATTTAGAGGCAAACCAGGATTATCCTGATCGAAAGCCTAAGGCCAAATCGAAAGGTTGATCCAAGGAAATCTACTGTTACAAAATAGCTCCGCGGTTAATTAATTTAAGCCGCGGAGTTTTTTTATTTGCGGCTATTGTTTGCCCGGATTCTTAAAAGAAGAGCCGAAGACTAGCGTACTTTATTTAGCAAATCTGAGATGTCGACTTTTTCGGCATCTCCCCAGAGTGCTTCGAGGCTGTAGAACGAACGCGTGTCTTCGTCAAATAGATGGACAACGACAGTGCCATAGTCCAATACGATCCATTTACTGTCATCGTAGCCGTCGATATTCATGCGTTTATCTTTAAGCACTTTTTCCAAAGTGTTATCGATTTCTTCGCTGATCGCGTGCAGTTGTCTGCGGCTGGTACCCGTAGCGATTACAAAGTAATCAAAAATGGCGGTGTGTTTTGACATGTCGAGAACGACTACATCCGTTCCCCCGTTTTCAGCGGCAGTTTTAGCTGCCGCGCGAGCGAGTTCCAGGCTGCGGTCAGGGTCGACGCGTTGGGCCGCCGCACCGGAGGGGGAATCTTCATTTTCAGGTTCGGTAGAACTAGATTCGTTCACAAAGTTGTCCAGGTAAGTCAGAGAGCAGAACTAAAGTTTTAGATTTCAGCCAGACGCGGAGAAACCTCCGCCGTTGATTGTAAGATTCTTAGACGTTTCTACCAACCAGAGGGTTCGCTAGAATGTCCAGAAGGTGAGCGTTTCCCGTCAGAATGCGGGAAAAATGGTATTCTGGTTCGGAATGGATCCGCCGGATTCTTTCGAAGGCCTCAATAGAAAGCAGTCGGAGCCGTATCATGATTGCCCCCACCATTGAATTTGCCGGAGATTTGTTCCTGCTTTGCTTCGCATTATCAGAAATGAGGATTGGATGAGTCGAGATACTGTTTCAAATGGAATTGCAAATGCTAATTCAAAATCCGTCAGATTTGTCGACGTTCAAGCTGCTGCTAACCGGATTCGATCCTACGTACACCGCACACCGGTTCTAACCTGTGAGGCGATCAACAAGAGGGTTGGGTGTAATATTTTCTTTAAGTGTGAGAATTTTCAAAAATCCGGTGCCTTTAAGTTTCGCGGCGCAATTAACTCTGTGGCTCAACTGAGCGAAGCCGACTTGGCGAGTGGAGTTGTGACCCATAGTTCAGGTAATCATGCCGGCGCCTTGTCTTTGGCTGCTCGGATTTTCGGCACCAAAGCGCATATCGTCATGCCGTCTAGTTCATCGGAAATAAAGAAAGCAGCGGTGCGCGAATATGGGGGGGTAATCACAGAGTGTGAGCCAACGCTTGCCGCGCGAATGTCAGAGGCGGCACGAATACAGAATGAGACGGGGGCGGTTTTGATTCCTCCATTCGATCACGCACACGTCATTGCCGGTCAGGGCACTGCAGCTTTAGAGTTGATTGAGCAAGTGCCAGAGCTAGACATGATCGTTGCGCCGATTGGCGGCGGCGGGTTGATGTCGGGCACCTGTTTGGCTGCCAGAGAATTAAAGCCGTCACTCAGGATTGTCGGTGCCGAGCCAACGGGTGCGGACGACGCGTTTCAATCCAAGCAGGCCGGCAAGTTTGTTCCACAATTATCGCCAGATACGGTGGCGGACGGGTTGCGAACCAGTCTTGGCCAGTTGACTTGGCCGTTTATTCGAGACGAGGTGGACGAGATATTACTCGCTGATGATTTGGCGACGGTCTCGGCAATGAAGTTTTTTTGGGAGCGAACCAAGGTAATCATTGAGCCGAGTTGTGCGGTGCCGTTAGCGGCAATCATCAAGCGCTTTTCAGAGCCAACTTTTAAGGATTCTTCGCTGGAGAGGGCAGAGAATATTGGAATAATAATTAGCGGTGGAAATGTTGATTTGCAGGCACTTCCCTGGTCGAACTAGGGTGTTGTTCAGTCGCTGAGTAGGCTGTAGAGAATCACATTGGTGCTGATTTTGAGGGAGTCCTCGCGAGAGTATCCGCTGCATTGTGATTTCCCTGTATTTTCCAGGGCACAGCTCAGGTCATTGGGTGAGAAAACGACTGCGAGGCGACCGTCAATTTCAGCTCCCTCAAAAGCCGGTTTTGTTTTGGTTTCGGAAAATGTGCCGTCCCGTTTTTTTGTCCGTAGCGTAACAGAATCAATTTTGAAACCAAACATTGGGTTGGTCCAGATCTCATGGTCAGAGGGTATTGAGATCATTGGTTTATCGCCGAGGATGGCGGTCATTTCTCTTCGGAATGCTTTTGTGAATTCTTCGGAAGCACAAATAGAATCTGCAAAAATAAATCCGCCATACTCAAGGTGCTGACGAAGCGCGGTGCGTTCTTCGGGTGTGAAGGAGAATCCACTGCGGCCATGCATGAAAATGAAGGGGTGGTCGGCGAGGCTGGCATTGGTAGGAGAGATTAATTTTTTGTCCATCTTGACCTCGAGGCCAGTCGTCTCAATTTTGCGAAGGACATTTCGCCACGCATTAGGGGCGTCGTCGGATCCCCCTTGGTGATCCAGTTTGGGGAAGACCAAAACGCGGTCATTAAGAAGTTGGCGGTTGGTTTCCGCGAGGGTTGGGGTGTCTCCCTTTTCCTTCAGATTGGTTCGATCTGTCGCGTAAGCCATTACGTTGATGCCAATTTTGGTGCAATATTCGACTCGCAATTTCAGGTTCGGGTTGACGTTGGGAGAATCGAGGATTGCCGGCCGATCGAGATTCCAATAGCAACTTAGATTAGCTGGGCAGTAGACGACACTGGTTCGGCAGCAAGCCTGCAGGCCGAGCAGTGGCCGCTCTTTATTGGCGACAATGGGGTACTGCGAATTCCAGATCGGATGATTCGGCGGGAGCGGTTCAAGTCGACTGTCAGGAAACAGATCGAGCATCAACAATTTAAATTCGCGGTCATAACGTCCGTCGTTACCACATCCATCCCCCTGGCAGGCTTCGGCGAAAAGAAATCCCCCGTTTTCCAGATAGTCTTTCAGGTTGTCTTTTTGTTTTTGATCGAGCCCGATTAGTTCCTTACCAGACATGAATAAAACAGGCGCTTCGATTAAATCGCTGACGGTTGAATTTTCAGCAGTAACGGTTTGCCAGTTCAGTTTTACATTCCATTCTTTTTCCAGCCGCCTGGTTAAGTAATGCACGCCGTTGGGATGTAGGTCCCAGTCGTCCGCCCCGTGGTCGTATTTGCCGATAACGATGGGCCGTTTGCCTTTGGAGAGAAAGAGGAGAGCGAAAGAAGTAGCAACGAGTTCGTTGTTTTCTCCCTGTCCTCCGGGGGTAAGCCAGTAGTGGTTAAGCGGGTGTTGGGTGCGAAGCAGTTGTTTTGCACCATCCCGGTACCAGTCATTTGCCCCAACGAACCTTCTGCCCGACAGTCTACCTGCTCGTTCCAGCCCGTAGAGAAAGTAGAGGCGCGTTCTTGGGTCGGCGCGTTGCAGTAAGGGGTTGGCTCGCACTGTGTAGCGTTTGGCAAGCCAATTGAAGCCAGCGTCCACCATTTTTTTGAGGTCATCTTCGACACAACAATTGGCGAATTCGCCGTTGATCAATTTTGAAGGCTCCACAAGATTTTCTTCGGCAATGATGACCGATGAAATCCCAGCGCAGGTCATGCTCCCCTTGGGATCTTTTGATCCGGGATAATACGTAAATCCCCCGGATCTTTCGATGTAACATTTTTTCCAGTAGCTCAGGGCGTTTTGCCAAGTTGCTTTGGGGACTTTGATTCCAGTCTTGCTCGCTTCGTGGAGCGCGAGGATCGCGAATTGACTGTTGGAGGAATCGCCCTGGCCTTTTCTTAAGCCATAACTCCAGGCGCCGGCGACGTAACCGGAGTCATCCGTTTGCTGCGCGACCAGCCAATTCACATCACTTTGAACGGTTTGACGGTATTTTTTTCCACGCGGGTCAGCGGTCGTTAACGCCATGATTCTGAGAGATACTACGTAGGTCGATTCTTGTGGGATATCGACCAGATAGTCGAGGGATTTGAGAATGCGAGGCGCGAAATTAGGGTTGTTCATTGCTTCCGCATTTAACAGCGCCAGCGTGCACAGAGCGGTCGTGTCGCCAGTAAACGTGAGTTTGTTCCATGAGCCATCCTCCTTTTGCCGGCTCATGAGATATTGCACTGCTCGAGTAATCGAGTTATTGACCTTCGCGGCGTTGAGCGGGGTCTTGTCAGCTTTTTGGCTTTTCGAAAAAAGCGAGCGACCGGGGCGCTCTTGTACGGCGGTGGAAACCAGCGGGCGTTCAAGCACAGACTTCGTCTTGGTCGGCACCGCTGGATTGTGAGGAAGTTCTTGGCTTTTCGATAAATTTTGGCTTAGACCTGACCAACTGACCAGTATTATCCAAAACAATATAACTTTTATCCGCAATGAGCGCATTTGTATTTCCATCGTTTGCCCAACTTGACTCTTTTCCAAATTCTATAAGTCCAGTTGAAACATGACAACGCGAGCTTTCGCGTTGCTGTCAATTGCTAACCAACCTACAATCCAGTGGCAGACCATCAAGTTCTTGAGGGATGATCGCAATTAGCGAATTCAAATGAGTTTCTTAGTTGCCAGTCGTCACGGATCTGATGGCTCGCGGATTCCGAAATAATAGTCTGAAAAAATATGATCAAGAGGACAGTGTGAGCGGAAAACAACGAAGTCTCGGAGATGTGCTTCAGGAATTCAGTCAACACCGGAAGGTGATGGAAACTGAGCTTCACAAAGTGATTGTTGGTCAGGAAGACGTGATCGAGCAAGTTTTCGCTGCCATTTTCACGAAGGGGCATTGTTTACTTGAAGGTGTCCCAGGACTGGCGAAGACGTTGATGGTGAGTACCATCGCCAAAATTTTGGATGTGAATTTTAAACGAATCCAGTTCACGCCCGATCTTATGCCCTCTGATATCACGGGCACAAACGTGCTCGATGAAGATGAAGATGGACGTCGTCAGTTTCGATTCGTCGAAGGGCCAATTTTTACAAATATTCTGTTGGCCGACGAGATTAACCGAACTCCTCCCAAGACTCAGGCGGCGTTATTGCAGGCGATGCAGGAGCGTGAAATTACGATTGGCCGAACGACGTATAATCTGGCGCCCCCGTTTTTTACGATTGCGACCCAAAACCCAATTGAGCAGGAAGGGACTTATCCTCTTCCCGAAGCTCAGTTAGACCGGTTTATGTTCAACATTAAAGTAGGGTATCCGACTGCGGATGACGAAGAGAAGATTCTCTCCGCCTCCAGTAGAAATGAAAAACAGGAAGTGCGAAAAGTTCTCTCAGCGAAAGCTATTGTCAATCTTCAAAAGCTTGTGCATTCGGTTGCTGTCAGCGATTACATTATCAAATACGTGTCACGATTAGTGCGTTCGACTCGCCCCAAAGATGAGATGGCCCCGGAGTTTGTAAAAGAGCTGGTCGATTGGGGAGCAGGTCCACGCGCCGGGCAGTTTTTGATCTCGGGTGGCAAAGCGATGGCGGCGATGGAGGGGCGGTTCTCGGTTGGGATTGCTGACATTAAAAAAGTTGCCATGCCGGTATTGCGGCATCGCGTTAGTACCAATTTTCAAGCTCAAGCGGAGGGAATGACTACTGAGGATGTGATTCAAAAACTTCTGGATGAAATTCCTGAGCCGGACGTTCCTAAGTTTGAAAAATAAGAATGCTAACGTTCCTGGCAACTGCGATTGAATTTAAGTCGTGGAGGTCAGGAGTGGTCGCGATTGATTTTCGTTGTGCAACTCATCCAACTTGCGATTTTTAATGTCAGTAGAAAAGTACCTTAAACCTTCTGTGATCAACCAGATCAAGCGTCTTGATCTGCGTGCGCAATTTGTGGTCAAGGGTTTTTTACATGGATTGCATGCAAGCCCATTCCATGGGTTTAGCGTGGAATTTAGCGAGCACCGCAAGTACACGGCGGGCGATGACCTTAAAGATATTGACTGGCAGGTTTACGCGAAGACAGACAAGTACTACATCAAGAAATTCGAGTCGGAGACGAATATAACGGGTTATTTGCTGATGGATTTGAGTCAATCCATGGGTTATACGTACGAGCAGGAGTTGAATAAATTTGATTATGCAATTTGTTTAGCTGCGGCATTGGCGTATTTAATGATCTCGCAGCAGGATCCCGTTGGCTTGGTGACTTTTAACGATAAGGTGCGTCAAAGTCTTCCTCCTAAATCGAGGCGAACGCAACTTGGAAATGTTCTTTCGCTGTTGTCGAATCTTGAACCAAGTGGAACCACAGATCTCCTAAACAGTTTGACTCAGGTTTCTGCACTACTTAAAACTCGCAGCCTGTTAATGGTTTTTTCCGATTTTCTTGTGGACGAAGAAGAGACCATGAATGCGCTCTATCGTTTGAAGCACGGTGGGCACGATGTGATTCTGTTTCATATTCTCGATGAAGCGGAAGTGAATTTTCCCTTTCGGGGGATTTGCAAAATGCTTGATCCTGAATCTCAAGAGGAGATCCAGGTAGATGCGGCGGCAACCCGAAAAGATTATCTAGAAAAGATGCAAGCCTTTCGTGATGGATTGGAATTAAATTGCCGGAACAGCGGAATTGACTATGTTCCGCTCGATACGAGTATGCAATTTGACAAAGCACTTTTGGAATACCTCCTTAGTCGTCGAGCAAGGGGGTAATGATGACTTGGGTCAATTTCGCGATGCTTGGTGTCGGCGGTTTGTTGATTTCGGTACCGATTGTGTTGCATTTTTTGATGCAGCCTAAGCCGGTTGAAATGGTGTTTCCCGCCATGCGATTCTTAATTGCGGGCAGGCAGACGAACCGCTCTAAGATGCGCGTGCGTCACTTCCTGCTCTTGCTGTTGAGGTGTTTGTTGATTGCGCTGGTCGCTGTCGCGTTGGCTGGGCCTTCGGTTGCGTCTAATGAATTTGGAAACTGGCTGACACTGGGAGGCATTGGGTTCAGCGGTTTGATTGTGGCTGGAGTTCTAGCATTCGCTCTGTATGGCAAGTCATCGAAACGCCTGCTTGTGGCGATATTGATCGTCTTGCTGTTAGGGCATCTGGCTTATGGCGGTTGGGCTGCCTCGAAATTACTCACCTCTGAGTCCACACAATTACTGGGCGATGCTCAAGCACCTGTAGCAGCGCTAATTGTGATCGATACCTCTCCCCGAATGGAGTATGTCAGCGAGAACAGTACAGGTTTGGAAAAGGCAAAGGAAGCTGCGATATCATTGATCCGACAGTTCCCTCCTGATAGTCAGGTTTGTGTGTTGGCCACCGATAACGATCGCCCTTTTTTTTCAATCGATCTAGCGGCGGCTGAACGTAGAATAGAGTCGCTTGCGACAGATTACTCGGGCGCGTCAGTCCCCAATGCCATGGTTGCCGGTTTGCGAATTCTAAAGAAAACGACTCAGGATCGGAAGGAAGTCTACGTCGTCACGGATCTAACCGAGCAAAGCTGGGTTGGGGAAAATCCGAAGCTCTTGGTGAAGCAGTTGGGGAAGGACAGCGGTATCAGCACATTTGTTTTTGATGTTGGCGTGTTGGATGCGACTAATTTTTCATTGGGCCCTTTGAAACTTGCCAATGCTGAAATCTCTAGCCGAGGGAAGCTCTCCATTTCAACGGAGCTGACGAGGTTTGGTCCAGCTGACCAGCGGTCAGTGAAGATGGTCATCGAGAAACGAGAGCTTCCGCTTCCAGTTATCAGAGATGGTGTTAGTCGTTTTCCAGGTGAGTTTATTGAGGCTCAACGGGTTACCGCTGACATTCGGGAAGATGCCTCCGTGCCGTTGAAATTTAGCTTTAGCCAGCGTCTTGAGCTGGGCGTGTATCACGGCCGGATTGAATTGGAGGGGCAGGATGGATTGGCAGTTGATAATCAGCGTTACTTTACATTTCGGGTCGGAGAAACAAAGAATGCGTTGATCGTGCACCCCGACGGCGTAAACCCGCGAGTGATGGAAAGCTTGCTAACGCCGCGCGATAAGGTTGAGGCTGGAACGGCTCGGTATGAGTCCGTCACCATGGATCAAATGACATTCAGTCAATTGGAGGACTGGAATGATTATGATGCGATCTATTTACTCGACCCGTCTCCATGGGAAGACGAGGTTTGGGAACGGTTGGAGAGTTTTGTTTTCAACGGTGGTGGTCTTGCCGTTTTCCTCGGGCATAATGCTGCCAATGGGGGGATTGCTGACCCCAGTTTTACGACTCCTGCGGCGGCTCGTATTTTGTCAGGGCCTCTTGAGCAGCAGTGGTTTAACGAGGAGCCGGATCTCTTTTTGAGCCCCAAAGACCTGGTGCATCCAGTATTTGATTCGATTCGAGACAATGAATCTACGGTGCTCTGGAATCGCTTTCCAGTATTTATCCACTGGGGGATTGAGCCAGGAATGGAAGATGGGATTCCGACCCAAACTTTATTGCGTTACGGCAATCGGGAGCCGGCCGTGATTGAGCGGGCAATTGGCTCCGGTCGTGTGATTGTCATGACGACTCCGATTACGGAATACGGTTTTGTGACTCAGCGTGAAAGTTGGAATTCGCTGCTCTCCGGAAATCCTGTTCCGGCTTTTTTATTGTTGGATGGAATCGCTTCGTATCTCGTCGAGGGTGACGCGGAGTCGCTAAATGTACTCGTTGCCCAAACGGCAGTCTTAAATAATGATTTGAGGAAATTTCCGGAGTCCTATCAAGCATTTGCACCTGATCCAGAGAAACCCCCGACTGTCTTAAATTCGGTAGACAACAAGATAAGATATCGGTTTATCGACGAACCTGGACAGTATCGGTTAAAAGGTCAGTTTGATCAGCAGATTGTCTTGAGAGGTTTTAGCGCAAATATCGGCAATTCAGTGACCGACCTGACACGGATTGAGATGGATGAATTAGATGCGTTCCTTGGTGCGGACCAATACCAACTGGCAACGAAGCAGGAGGAGCTCCGGAGGCAGCAAGGAACGATGCGTCGCGGTAAAGAGTTCTATCCCTTGATTGTGGTATTAATGCTAGTTGTTTTGGCCGTGGAGTATTTGATGTCAAACCGTTTTTACTCGAAATGAATTTCATTCCGAAATATTTGTTGCATATATTTAAACTTGGTTTTTAGCACGAACGTAAATTGGAATTAATCACTTTTCAACCGGTGTTGCCTTGGGTCGTATTTGCGATCGTCTTTGCCGCTGCGCTCTTGATGCTGCTGATCGGCCCTTCGTTTGTCGAATTGACTCGCGCCCGACGAATAACGCTAACCAGTTTGCGACTGGGAGTGATTTTGCTCGTATTCCTGGCGATGCTGAGACCGGGTTGTGTTGAGAAAATTGAAAAGAATCAAGCGGCGATTTTGTTGTTTTTGTTAGATTCATCGCGGAGCATGGAGCTGCCTCACGTAGCCGATGATTCCAGTCGTTGGAAAGCCATGGTGGAGATGGTTCGCGAAAATGAAGGCCGCATTGCCAAGCTCGCTGAGAACAAAATTGAGGCAAAGTTTTATTCGTTCGATAACCGTCAGCAGTTGTTGAGTGTGGAAGATGGCGTTGTCAATCTTCCGGAAAAACCGGAGGGTGTCGAAACTGATATCGGTTCGGCGCTCTATCAAACGAGTCTCGATGCTCGTGATCAGCGACTGTTGGCTGTAGTGATGGCGACTGACGGAAATCAAAATGCGTTGGAACCTGAGGTTGAAATATCACAGGCCGCGGAAGCTTTGGAAGATATGGAAGTCCCCTTACTTGCGGTGCAGTTGGGCTTGGCTGGTGATTCGGGGCAGTTGGCGGATGTCGCGATCACTAATTTCCCTGAACAGTTGGTGGTAAATAAGAAAAATGATTTGATCGCCAAAGCCACGATGGTCACGCGTGGCTATGTAAACCAGAATGTTAAAGTCGAGCTGGTTGTTTCCGATGAAACTGGGGCCGAACAAATTGTGGCAACGGAAGTTTTCCGTCCGACCAAGCCATTTGAGGAGACGAACATTGAGTTGAAATATCGTCCAACGGAACCTGGCGAGTATCGAATTAAGGTGCGGGCAGTGCCGATGCCGGACGAAAAAGCGGTCAGGAATAATGAGTTGGACGGGTTTTTAACGGTGCGTGACCAGGGGATGCGTGTGCTGTTTGTGAACGGGGCGTTGGGCAACGAGCAACGGTTTCTAAGATACTCGCTGCCGGCACTCGACTTTGTAGACATGGACTTTTTTCCGATCTATCCGAGTGAGAATGCTCGGCGTCAATGGCCGCTGAAAACACTAGAGGCTGAATTTCGCGATCCAAAAAAATATGATGTATTTATTCTTTGTAATGTTGATTCGAGAGCGCTCAGTTCGGCGAGTTGGGACGCGTTGGCGGAGGCGGTGGGAGCCGGCAAGGGATTGTTGATGTTGGGAGGAACCCACAGTTTTGGAGCGGGAGAGTATTTTAAGACGGCGCTTGCTGATTTGTTGCCAATCAAGATGGATGCGCGTGAGCGACAGGAATTTGATCAGGATATTCGTCGAGAGTTACACATTAATTCCCCGTTCAAGTTGAAGCCTGTCCGAAACGATTTTTTAACCCGTATTTCCGATGTGGAAAGTTACAAAAAAGCTTGGGCAGATCTTCCACCGTTGGTCGGGGCAAATCGGATTTCGGTAAAAGAAACGGCTACGGTCTATCTCGTCAGTGACGATGATGCGAATCGGCCGATCATGGCAAGCGCGACGGTGGGTGGGCGTGTGCTTGTTTTTGCCGGTGATTCCACCTGGCGTTGGCGGCGACTTGGTTTTGAGGCAGAGTACAACCGTTTTTGGAGGCAGGTTGTGTTGTGGCTCGCGTTTTGGGACGCTCGTAATGATGAGGCAGTTTCCATTGAACTGCCAAAACGACGGTTCAATGCGAAGTCGCTTGTGAAGTTTGGAGTGGTCGTTAAATCAATCGCTGGTGAGGTCGTTGAGGACGTAGACTTTGATGCGAAACTGATTTTGCCCTCCGGCGAGGAAAAATTAATTTCGATTACTAAGTCTGGAGATAGTTTTCAGTCAGTTTTGGAACCTGAGTTGCTCGCCGAAGCAGGGCTCTATCGGGTTCAAGTTGCAGCCAATCGAAATGGGACTGCTGTCGGAGAATCTGCCCGTGAATTCGTAGTGATGGATCGAGATAAGGAGAAGGCCAATCCGGTTGCCAATCCGGAGCAAATGAAACGATTGGCAGATCAAACTCGGGAATTTGGCGGGAGGGCAATTGCTCCCGAACAACTCAGCGGGATCCTCGATGAATTTATCGACAATCCGCCGATGACAAAAATTGAAATTCCAAATCGCCGCAGGCTTGGCGAGTCGATGCCCGATGCAACTATCTTTATCTTTGTATTTGTGGGGCTTCTCGGTACAGAGTGGTGGTTAAGGAAAAAATGGGGTTTGGTATAAATTTAAATTATTTAGCCAAGAAGCAGAGTTTTTCGGCGAATGGTCGGTGGCGGTATTTTTGCAATGACTATGAGGAAGTGAAATATGAGCGAGAACCCTTTTGAAGCACAAACGACCCCGCACGTTGGAGGGCTTCCACCCGTGGGCGTCCAATCCGTGCCGAGTGGCTTGCAATTCAATCTGACCGTTTGTTTGATCCTTGCGATCTGCGGAATTCTGGGGAGTTGTACAGGAGGTTGTGGATTAGCCCTTACCGAATTGACTCAGAATCAGTCATTTACAAGTCCAGCAGCCGTAGCGGTTGACGGCGATCCTTGGGTTACCGGTGATGAAGCTGATTTCTCGATTGATATGGGGTCTCCATCGGGTCCTGTTGATTCATCCGATGGAGCGATTGTCACTTTCGACGCGGATACTCCCTCTGTAAATGGGATTAGATCTTCATTCGAAATAGAAGCGACGACCGGCTCGGAATCAGGACTTGAAGGGTTAGAGTTACAGTCTCAACTTCAGCAGGTTGGTCGCCATCCCGTTTTGCGAATTAGCAACGTCATCGTATTGTTATTCGGGCTTATAACTTCGATTGTCTTGCTGTTGGCGAGCATTAAAGGAATGCGGCGTCAATCGGGAGCTTCAAAGTCAATGGCCTTTGCGCTCGCACTGGCTATTTTTTACAAGGTTACGGGAATTGCCTTTGGAGTTCTGGGGGGGATTATTACTTGGAAAGAAATGAGTAGTCTTGCGGAAAGCGGTGTCGTTGAAGAGCCAATGGCAGCGGTTTTACAATTTTCGATGTGGGCGGCGATTGGGATTTCAGTCTTCGCTATTTTTCTAGCGGCGTTAATGGCGGGATACTATGTTTTCGCTCGAGGTGTATTCAAGCGTAATGAAGTACTTGCTTACTTTGACTCAAAATAACTGATGTTTTAAACTCTTTCCTCGACGATTGAACGATTTATCTAGGAGGAACTACTAAGGTGAACCACTAACTCAAATTTTGAAATTCCATTCATCTTGTTGGTAATCCAATTGCATTATGTTGGTCGTCAGTTCCCGAGGCCACGATTCAGCGCGCGGCCCTGAGGACCATTCAGAGGCGATCGCCTCACGTAGTTTTTCGGTCGTTGTTGGAAGTTGGGTCAGGAACTCGAGGTGGCTGCGTCCCTCGCGATAGTCCGGTTCTCGAATCGGCTTTCCGAGGCATTTGGCGATCAGGTTTAGATCGAAATCGCACAATAAAGTCCCATGGTAGATAAGCCAATTCCTTTTGCACCTCAAAGCGTTTCCTGAAAATTTCCGGCCTTGGAAGGTAAGATCCGACGTCCCTTTCATTCCCACCGGGATTCCTAGTGTTTGGATCGCGGTTTTCATCTTTCCAATAACGAATTCGTGGGCACGGTCGAGCATGCGTAATTCCGGCCTGCGCCGGTAATCCAGAAGAACGGCATACATTAAACAGCCGGGGCCGGTCACAATTGTTTGGCCACCACTGCACCTCCTGATAATTTCGATTTGATTTGCCTCGCAGTAGGAGCGATTGGTTTCAATTTCGACAGGCGAGCTTCGGCCAAGCACTACCATTGTTTGATTGGGCTCCCATAGTCGCAAAAGCTCGGGGTGATCTTCATTTGCTTCCGCGTAATCAAGTAGCGCTTCGTCAATTGCGAGGTTGCCAGCTGCCGTGGGGTGAGTGTATTGAAGCAGTTGCATGAAAGGTGTGCCGAGATAGGTAATTTAATTCGCTTGTTGGCCTGATGCTCAAGTCGGCATAACTCGTGGAAGAAATTTACATTTTGAGTTAACGTCGGCTCATTTGCCAGACGCCGTGATCGCGACGCGACCGATACGTAGCGGAAAATCCAGCTTCCGACACTATCGCGGAGTAATAAAAGTTTCCGACGAGCGGTAGCTTCTTATTTCCTTCGAGAATCATGAGGCCTGGTTCTTCGTGAGCAATCGTCAAAACAGGCCGATAGCGAAACGGAATGACCTTTGCAAAAGAACCTGTAAATTTTGCCTGAACATGTGTTTCGTCAAGTCGGCAAAAATGAGCATTCAATTTTCCATGATGTCCTGATTTGCAGCTTTTCCAATTCCCGTTCCATGTGCCGGAAAGTTCCATGGTTTGTCC
>JAALLA010000051.1:0-3523 GCA_011087765.1 Pirellulaceae bacterium | reverse complement strand
TTAGGCAAGCTAGGATCGTAACGTTTTTTTTGCTTACAATAAATGTCGCTTTTGACGCATCCAATTACAGCCCTCCTTCCCACCTTGCGGAACCATATTTTTCTTTGGAAAACCGACCATGTCGCGTTCTTTGTTTTTTCAATTCGCTTTGCTCTTAAGTTTGGTTTTTCTCAGTCCCTGCCAATTGGTTGGGCAGGAAGAAATCGCGGCGGATCAATTGGCCTTTTTTGAAAAGAAAATTCGCCCGGTACTGATTGCTCATTGTTATCAATGTCACTCCCGGGATTCGAAGTCGCTCAAGGGTGGTTTAGCACTTGATACGTTGGAGGGAATTCGAGCAGGTGGAGACAGCGGTCATGCGGTCGTGCCGGGAGATGTTGAGGGCAGTGTTTTGATGGAAGCGATTCGTTATGAATCGATGGAAATGCCTCCTAAGCAACAATTGTCAAAGGCGGTGATTGCTGACTTTCAGAAATGGATTGAGATGGGGGCTCCTGATCCACGTAAAGGTTCTAGTTTGATCAAGCGTGAAATCGATTTTCATGATGCTAAGAAGCACTGGTCGTTTCAGCCTGTTGCCAAGATCAAGCCTCCGAGGGTTGCGAACAAAGCTTGGCCGAAGAGTTCCGTCGATCAATTTATACTTGCTCAATTAGAGTCGAAGGGGCTTAAGCCTGTCGGGGATGCGTCCCGGCAAGTTTTGGTACGGCGGTTGTATTACGATTTAATTGGGTTGCCTCCTTCTGCAGATCAGTTGCAGACTGCGCTTCAAGATGAAAGTCCCGAAGCGATTGAAAATTTAGTTGACCGCTTATTGGATTCCCCGCAGTTTGGTGAGCGTTGGGGTAGGCATTGGCTGGACGTGGTCCGATACGCTGAATCCAATGGGCGAGAACGCAACATAGTTTATCCGACCGCGTGGCGATATCGGGATTATGTTATTGATGCTTTCAACAAAGACACTCCGTTCAATCGATTTATTCAGGAGCAGCTTGCAGGAGATTTGCTTCCGGAAGCAGGCGATAATGAAGCCGTCGCAACGGGCTTTCTCGCGATCGGTCCAAAACTGTTGAATGAAGGGAATCGCGAAGCGTTTGTAATGGATCTCGTGGATGATCAGATCGACGTGACGACCCGCGCGTTTATGGGGTTAACTGTTAGTTGTGCCCGCTGCCACGATCATAAATTTGATCCGATTCCAACCGCTGAGTACTACTCGATGGCGGGGATTTTCCGGAGCACCAGCACCTTATATGGAACTAAGAAACAGCAGGGGAATCGACAGGGCAGTTCTTTAGTGGCTTTGGAAATTCCTCAATCCGAGAATTCGGCTGTGGCAACACAACGAAAGCAAACGGAAGCACTTAAAAGCGAGCTGCGGAAGGTTCAGAAGTCGATTTCGAAATTTCAGGCCGAGACCAAAGCAATTGCTAATCGAAAAAAGAAAGATAAGAAGTATAAGCCTGATGCCAAGCAGGCTACGGCTTTAAGGAAATCGCTGGCTGAAGCGAAAAAGAAAGCAAGTTCGCTGCAGAGGAAAATTAAAAGCCTGGCTGAAAATGATATCGAATTCATGGCGATGGGTGTTCGAGAGGGGAAAGTCGCAGATTCGCCGATATACGTTCGAGGTGAGGTGACGGGTCGAAAAGGGACGGCGATGCGAGGTTTTTTAACTATTCTCGAGTCGGATTTAGAACAGCGATTTATTGAGAATGGGCAAAGTGGAAGGAAGGAGCTTGCCGATTGGATCATTGCTCCCGAGAATCCGATGACTGCGCGGGTTGCGGTAAACCGAGTTTGGCATCATTTATTTGGCAACGGGATCGTACGAACGGTCGACAATTTCGGTGCGACAGGGGAAACGCCGACTCATCCGGAGTTGCTTGATTTTCTGGCGGCTAGTTTTCAGGAACAGGGATGGTCGATAAAACGCTTGATACGAGGACTCGTGCTT
Organism: Pirellulaceae bacterium; assembly: GCA_011087765.1. Taxonomy (GTDB): domain Bacteria; phylum Planctomycetota; class Planctomycetia; order Pirellulales; family Pirellulaceae; genus Mariniblastus. The sequence goes on along the minus strand of JAALLA010000051.1, from coordinate 1,569 downwards.
TCGCGAACCTATCAATTGGCGGCGGATCACTCTCGCGTGAACTACGAAGTTGACCCCGACAACTTCTTATTATGGCGGCACAAGTCTCAACGGGTGGATGCCGAGGCATTGCGAGATGCAATGTTGCTGGCGAGCGGTGATTTAGACCTTAGCCCAGCCACGGGGTCTCCTGTTTCAAAGTTGCGTGGTGAGTTTGGGCGTGGAAATTCGGTGGCTGTTGTCAGGGAGGCGACAAAGCATCGAAGTGTTTATCTTCCGATTGTTCGAAATGCAGTTCCTGATGTTTTAAAATTATTTGATTTTGCCGAACCAAGTATTCTGGTGGGGGAGCGTCCAGTCACAACCGTACCAACACAGGCTCTTTATTTTTTAAATAGTAAAATTGTGACCTCGCAATGTGATCGACTTGCCCAGCGATTGTTGGCTGACGATTCGATTGGCGATGGAGAGCGTGTTAATTTGGCTTACCAGTCGGTACTGTCTCGAAATGCGACTAATCCGGAAGTCGAGCGTGCCCGGAAATATATTAAGAATTTGGCGAGCGAATTTTCAGGTACGACTGATGACGTTAAGAAGCGACAGCAGATTGCCTGGTCTGGGTTTTGTCAGATCTTGTTTGGTTCTGCTGAGTTTAGATATGTGGATTGATTAAATTTTTATTGTTGAATTGGAGGAGGCCTGTTTGGGCTGACCGATTTGGGTAACCAGCGATTCAATGATTTTGGAATTGGGAATTAAAAATGACATTCGAATTTTCTCGAAGAAACGTACTAAAGACATTGTCTTGTGGCTTTGGCTACATGGCGTTGGCGGGTTTGACGACAAAGGCGGCAGAGGATTCGCAAAATCCGCTTGCTCCCAGGAAGCCCCATTATCCTGCGACCGCAAAAAGAGTGATATTTCTGTGCATGCGCGGTGGCCCGTCCCACGTAGACACTTTTGATTACAAGCCTCAGTTAACGAAAGATTCGGGGAAACAATCGCCGGGTCAGAAAAGCAGAAAGTTGATGGGTTCCCCGTGGAGTTTTCAACAGCACGGGGAGAGCGGGTTGCCAATTTCAGAGCTGTTTCCTCATTTGGGGAAACATGCGGACGACCTGTGCCTGATCAATGGCATGGCGGGGGAAGTGCCCAATCATCCCCAGGCCTATCTTAAACTTCATACCGGTAGTTTTCGATTTGTAAGACCTTCGGTGGGGTCTTGGGCGCTGTACGGCCTGGGCACAGAAAATCAGGATTTACCAGGATTCATCACACTCAATCCGGAAACCCGTGTTGGCGGTGCCCAAAATTATGGTAGCTCATTCCTGCCCGCCTACTATCAGGGAACGGCTATTGGGCAAATCAATCAGTCTTTGGCGAATGCACGGTTTGGAAATATTAAAAATCCTCGCTTTAGTGAATCACTTCAGCGCGAGCAACTTAATTTGCTGCAGGAGATGAATCAGGAACTGTTAAATAAGAAACAAGTTAGCCCCGAGCTTGAAGGTGTGATTGAGTCTTACGAGCTTGCTTTTCGGATGCAAAACACAGTCCCCACGTTGATGGATGTCTCCAGTGAGTCAAAGG
>JAALLA010000303.1 GCA_011087765.1 Pirellulaceae bacterium | reverse complement strand
ATGAGCAGTTGTTAGCCCCTAATTTCTAACAACGTAAATCAATTGCTGGCCAAATTGCCTGGTTTTGAAAACGAGAGCAGCCAAGTTCACCACCCGACTCGCAAACCGATTGACTCACAATTCCGGCTGACAATTCCCAAACTGCTCAGTTTGAAGCCACTGTCCGGAACCCGCATCTTGCGTCGACAATCAAAACCACGGGAACTTGGAGCTAACTTCGCAAACCCCTGAAACGACCACTAAATTCCACAATCTGGACTCAACCTTCTAACATGTGGAAATTCGATCACCAAAACCGTTTGAAATCATCAATATACCGCCAAAACACTCAAGGGCCGATAACCCGCTCTTGCGGGGCATTTTCAGGAAGATAAAATCCCGTATCGGCGTTTCGGGTTAAAACGCGGATCGACATTACAGCCCAAAATTCACGGAATTTTGTGTTGGTTGACCGCGCCCTACTCATCCCCAATCACCCGTCAGGCGTCTTAAATTTTGCGTCAACGACCCTAGAATACGTGTGGAGCAGGTCAACTCTATGAATCCTCATACACGAACCATGACATACAATCGACGCGAAATTTTAAAATTGATGTACCTTAGTCGGGAGGGAGATCGCCGCGAAGGCGTCCTGCACCGGCAGAGTAAAGGCTGGTTCCAGGTCGCTGGAATGGGCCACGAAACACTCGCCGTATTTTCATTTTTGATGCAAGACGGGGACTACCTGTTCCCATATTACCGTGATCGAGCCATGGTTCTCGCCAAAGGTGTCTCCAACGCCGAACTCGCCAGTGCATACTTTGCGAAACTCGGGTCCTCGAGTGGTGGCCGTCAGATGCCGGGGCACTACAGTGACCGTCAACGAAACATTTGGAGCGTCCCGACGCCCACCGGCGCCAACGCCCTTCCCGGTTGCGGCGTAGCGTGGTCCATGCAACTTGACGACGAACCGAATGTGGTAGTCGCCACCGTTGGCGACGCGGCTTCGCGTCAGGGCGAGTTTTACGAGGCCATCGCATTTGCCATTGAGCGACAACTACCCATCGTATTTATCGTTGAAGACAACAACTACGGTATCAGCACCAACACGGAAAAGTTCAACCCATTCAAACTGGAAGTCTTTAATGAGAGCCATTTGGTTCATGTCGATGCTCGACACCCCGATCGAGTATTTGACGTTGCTGCACCGGCCCTCGAGAAGGCACGCTCGGGTGGCGGCCCGACGGTCATTATTGCAGAACTTGACCGCCTCTGTTCGCACACTAGCTCCGATGACCATCGCGTCTATCGTCCGCTTGATGAGATTGAGGCGATGGCAGACCGAGATCCGATTGTTGTCCTGTCCAATGAATTAATCGAATCGGGAGAATTATCGAGCGAAGAATGGGAAGACATCAAGACGGAGATCAATACGCGGGTCGATCAAGAGTACATCGCCGCCGAATCCGAACAGGATCCGACGCCCGATGATTTGATGAATCAGCTTTTCGCCCCTTTGTCGACACCGGAACCTCCTCCGATTGAAGGTGGGCGAAAATGGCGAATGGTCGATGCAATCAATCAGGTTTTTAAACACGGACTGGATAACGACGATTCGTATATGTTTTTCGGAGAGGATATTGAAGCGCCTAAAGGAGGTGTCTTTGGGCTCACTGCCGATCTCTCTCACGAACACCCCGACCGAGTATTTAACTCCCCTCTTGCCGAGGCAACCATTGCTGGTGTCGGGATCGGTATGGCTTGCTACGGAAAAAGACCGGTCTTCGAAATTCAATTCATTGATTTTGTTGGCCCGGCAATGAATCAAATCACTCAGAACTTGGCTACGCTTCGCTGGCGAACGAATGGCGACTGGAATTGTCCGGTTGTGATGTACGCTCCCTATGGTGCTTATTTACCGGGTGGATCGCTCTGGCATTCTCAAGCGAACGAATCCATCTTCGCACACTGCCCCGGTTTACGGGTTGTGGTTCCCAGTACCCCCGAAGATGCGACTGCCCTGATGTGGACATCCATGCATACCGATGATCCGACGCTTTTCCTGATTCCGAAACATCTTTTCCGCCAACAAATGGCTGTGCCTGACGATATTCCTGCCGTTGGTTTTGGAGAAGCGAGGGTGCGACGCGAAGGGGATGATGTCACGATCGTTTCCTGGGGTAACTGCATGGAACAGGCTTTCGCTGCCGCCGACGCCTTAGCTGATGAAGTTTCAGCCGAGATCATCGACCTGAGATCAATACAACCCTGGGACAAAGAAACGATTCTTAAATCAGTTGAAAAAACGGGCCGGCTCGTAGTCGTTCAGGAAGACGGGCGATCATGCAGCGTCGGGCAAATGATCATCAGTGAAATCATGGGCGACTCCGAGAGCTTTTGCTATTTTGTAAGTGCTCCTCAATTGGTCGCCAAGCCAGACGTCCATATTGGGTACAACCCAGTGTATGAGTATGCTGCACTTCCCGACACCAACCAAGTCATTGACGCAATCCGAATTACTATGGAGGACTGACCGGCCATGCCCGTCATTTCAGTACGAATCCCGCAATTGGGCGAAGGCCTACAAGAAGCGTTACTAGTTGAATTCCTCAAGAATCCTGGCGATACCATCGGCCGAGACGATCCGATTTACGTCATGGAAACAGACAAGGCAACAACAGACGTTGAATCTCCCTACGACGGCACCCTCGTGGAGTGGACCGTCGAACCCGGAACCGTTTTGGAAATTGGTGCGGAAATCGGCAAGATGGACGTGGCAGAAGGTGTAAAAGAAATGCCTGTCGGACATGGTCCAGCCGACAACGAAACTTCTGAACCAGCAGCAATCTCATCCACTCCCGCAACGAGTTCTGAACCAGTCCGCTCAACGCGTGTAATGATTCCGCCCAAAACACGAAAGTATTTAAAGGAACTCAACCTGCTGGACGCCGTCGACCAAATCCCATGCAGCGGCAAGAAAATGATGCCCGAGGATGTCGATGCGTTTATTGCCTCAGGTGGAGGCGATGCCGAGATTTCGTCAGATCAGTATGCGGTTGAACCCTTACCGAAATCGCAGATCGTGTTGAACTATCGACTTGGCCGGGGTGCCAAAGCGTGTATCCCAGTTACGGTCATGACTGATGTCAACTGGACTCAGGTGGCTGCAGCTCGAAAAATCGCACGAGAATCGGGCGGCCCTACCGGTTTTGCGATGGTCTGCTGGGCAGTCGTTCAAGCCTTGAAAAATCACCCAAAATTTCGCAGCGTAATGAACACCGACGGAAATTCCTTGAAAGTATTCCACCACGTAAATCTCGGTGTCGCCGTCGCCCTTCCGGGAGATGAGATGGTAACTGCGGTCATTCGAAACTCTGACGAGCTGAGTGAGTCAGATTTCTACAAGGCCTTTGCCACACAAGTATCCGCCGCAAGAGAAACCGGGGATCAGGCCGACGAGTCAACGACGGTTACCGTCTCTAACATTGGCAAAGCAGGAATGAAGATTGGAATCCCGGCAATCGTCGCTCCAGCTGTCGCAACACTCGCAATCGGCGAGTCATTTGCCCACCCCGTTCCCGACGGTGATTCGTTCCGCTTCCAAACCATGGTCACAGCAACACTAAGCTTCGACCACCGAATTGCAAATGGAGTGGGTGCTGCGAACTTCATGAGTGAAGTTAAATCTCATATCGAATCGTTCGAAGCGTAAGTCCCCAGACACAACTTCATGCAGGGAGAATCCCACCTGCGAGCATGACGCTTTTTTATTCCGAGGCGTACACTCGCTGCGCCCTGTCTAAATCTGCTTTCGTCATTACTCGATTGTGTAAGATCAGGCGGTAGCGCAAGGTTGTGAAGTTTTTTGTCGACAACCCGACGGGAGACCGCCCCGGATAAACAGGGTTCTGCATACTCTTAACCTTGTCACGCAATATCCACTTTTGTGGATAGCCAGCCGATTCGGGATGAACCAGGATAGCAATTCCCTTCGTTTCTGAATTTCCAAATTGACCGACCAAGTCCACCCAGTCTCCACAGTCCATTGGAAGCTTTTTGGCTTTCATAAACCCCGAACACGCCAGCAACC
>JAALLA010000050.1 GCA_011087765.1 Pirellulaceae bacterium | reverse complement strand
GGCTCTAGCACATCTGCTGACGCTGAACTTCGATTGGGGCCCTGGTTCTGATAGTTTAAGCCAGAGGCGGCGTTTGTGTTCCTGCCTTCTGCCGCTGGATCGCTATTATGAATTTTGAGAGAATACAAATCAAGCAATTGCGGACTTGACCTAATAAACATTTTGGGAACTATACGGAAGCCCGGAAGTTGTACAAAGCGTGAAATTAGGGATCAGAGAAATGCAATGTTGCGCGCACCGTTTATTTCTTCCACATCAGTAATCAGATTTTAATTTCGTGAAGTGCGGTCGTTCCCGACTTGTCTCACTTCGAAACTAAGCTCTAGCAAGTCAGGTCGTCTGCGATTGGTTCAAAATCAGTAGCGTAGAGCGGCGACTCAAACGGATGAACGGGAAATCAATTCCCACCTCTTTGCTGGATAAAGTTTTGGATCGCATCCGTGATTACTCGGTAGGCATATTTCCCAGTCGAGAGGGAGATGCTCGTTTTTACAGTAGCCGAATTATCAACTTGTTCTGATTTGTGAAAGCAGTCATTAATTGCTGATGTTCGAATGCCATACTCACTTTACCAGTGAAAATCTGTGGCGTTCCTGTTCAAATTAAAGAGTTTTTGTTGCGATCGGTAATTGAGTCGAACGCGTCCTTAATGTTGGTCTTGGAATAAATTTTTGGAATATTGCCAAGTCTGGGCTGGATGAAGCGAATGTAAGGTGTAGATTACATAGTGTAATCTTTAAGTTACATTCGTTTTCGCAAATAAGTTAGGGTTTCTTATGGGGTTCAGGGAAAAAAATGCGTGGTTCTGTGGTGTGTGTATCCTCTTAATATTCATCCCGTATTTCTATTTTTCATTTCAATATCCAGTTGAACATGTTTCAGTATTTCTCATCGCGGTGGTTGGATTGGTTGTGTTGTTAGCTGGTTTTCACGCAATCAATTCGATTGCATCAAAATCAATCCGGGAAGCGGGCGATGTCCCCCAAGCGGATGAATTAGATAAACTCCTTGAACTAAGGGCATCCAAATGGGCGGGAATTGTGTTGGCAGTTCTCGTGCTGGTTTGGTCGATGGTTGCCATGTTAAGTGTGCCGATTGAAGGAGTATCTCACGCGACACTTCAGCAACCAGGTGCCGCCGCGTTGAATGAATTAGATTTTACCATTTCAGGAACTCAAGCGTTGTTCTGGATCAACCTGATGTTCGCCGGGTTCGTGATTTCAAATCTGGTTTATTACGGCAGGTTGATTGCGAGTTATCGAGGGTTCGCCAATGGATAAGATAATTATCCACAATCGAATTAGAGAGCTTCGATTTAAGGCAGGCGAAATGACTCAACAGGCGTTGGCGGAACGCGTCGGCATTACAAGGCAGACCGTAATCGCGTTGGAAAAAGGGAAGTACTATCCATCGCTTGAGTTGGCATTTCGAATTGCGCGAACATTTGCAATTCCTCTGGGAGAGATATTTGAGGTTGCCGATACTGCGCCGAAGAAAATCAAATCTAAGAAGCGAACCCAGTGATTTACGCAATTTGAATAGGATCGAAATTTCTATTTGGAATTCTGAAATGTGTTATGGAATTCTGGTTCTGGATCGAATCGATTTGGTTTGGTTCTGAGTGGGAATTGGCTTTCTATTTTCACGGCATCTCCTAAATTTTCGGCAAAAGAGCTGGACGTTTGCAGGCACCCGGACTTTCTATAAGGATGTGTTTTTAGCCTCGGGGTGTTTCGGCAAGATCGGGGCTAAAAAGGTTGTCAGTGAAATTAGATGTTGAAAATATTATATTTTTCTATTGCGTTTTAAGCTGTTGAATTTTGGTGTGATAGAATAGTGACGTTGAATTCGCGTGAGCGGATTTAGTTAGCTTAAATCAAAGTGTTTCAAATTTATATTTTTGATCGATCCGGGGGATTTGCGAACGATGGCTCAGCTCAATCCACGTGTTGTTATATTTGCAATCGTATCGATTGCCTTCAGTTCCGCACTAACCATCGTTTCGGACGTTCGTGCCGATGAAACTCAATCACCCAACATTATTTTTATCATGGCGGATGATTTAGGGTACGGTGACCTTGGATGCTATGGGCAAAAATTAATTGAAACCCCCGAGCTGGATCAATTGGCAAAAGAAGGGATGCGGTTTCGTAATTTTTACGCAGGAAGTACCGTCTGTGCACCATCGAGGTGCGTTCTAATGACGGGCAAGCATCTGGGGCATGCCTATGTTCGTGGTAATGGAGGTGCTGATGTGCAGGGTTTGCGGGATCGAGATGTTACCCTCGCGGAGGTTTTAAAAAATCAGGGTTACACAACGGCGCTCTGCGGCAAATGGGGTTTAGGTGAAGTGACCAAAGACAACCCAAGTCATGAGGGTGTTCCTAACCTGCAAGGTTTTGATTTTTTTTACGGATATCAAAGCCAGCTACACGCGCACAATTATTTTCCGGCGTACTTGTGGAAAAACGAGCAACGAATTGCCCTCCGTAATGAAGTTGTTCCTGCTGGCAGAAAAGCTGACAACCGGTATTTCGAACCGGGCTACGCTACAAAACGAATTGACTACTCTCACGATTTGATTCACTCCGAGGCTTTGTCTTTTATTAAACGTAATCGACATCATCCATTTTTTCTTTACTTGGCATTAACGATACCGCATGCCAATAACGAAGGAACGCGGGGGACGGGGGATGGCCAGGAGGTTCCCGATTACGGGATTTACTCCGATAAGGCTTGGTCGAATCAAGATAAAGGCCAAGCGGCGATGATTACTCGGATGGACCAAGGGATTGGAGAGATGGTCGCGTTGCTGGATGAACTTGGCATTGGCGACAATACGATCATTATGTTTACCAGTGACAATGGGCATCATGACGAGGGAGGGCACAATCCAGAGACGTTTGACCCTAACGGGCCGCTCAGGGGCAAGAAGCGAGACCTTTACGAAGGTGGAATTCGCGTTCCCATGATTGTCAGATGGCCGGGGAAAATTAAGCCCGGCAGTATTACTGATCATGTGAGCTATTTCGGAGATCTCATGTCAACGGTTGGGCAGTTAACAGGAGCGTCCGTGCCAACGGGACTCGATTCAATCAGTTTTTTACCAACGCTGTTGGGAAAGCCCGGGCAACGGAATCACGAATATCTCTATTGGGAATTTTATGAACAAGGGGGAAAGCAGGCGGTAAGATCCGCTAATTGGAAGGCCGTCCGAATTCCGATGTTTAATGGAGAAATCGAATTGTATAACCTTGGCGATGATTTGGGTGAAAGCAAAAATGTGGCGAGCAACCATCCAGAGATCGTTGAAAGGTTACAGCAGTTTATGGCCTTAGCGCATCAACCCAACCCGAATTGGAAGGCTCGTGGCAAGGCACCCAGCAAACGCCCCGAACCGGGGGATGGTAATCCTCGATTCTGATTCAACTTGCGGTTGAGTGTCTCACCGAATGTGCGGGGTAACTCGTTTCGTTTTCGACTGTTGTTTTTTCGACTCGAGTGGGATGTCGATCACGTTGTCTTTATTTTCAACCGTGATTTGCATGATTTCCCCCCAGTAGCTATCGGGAAACGATGGCCGTTTTCGGTTCGCCTGCGCGGAACTTTCCACGGGTTTATTGCTTTGCCCAAGTTCTTCTATGTTGTCCGGCATCGCTTCATCCCCTCCGCCTCCCCCACCGGGGATAAACGAAACACGATGTTTACCGACCATGATTCCCTTTTTGGTGTAGGAAAACTCTGCTTCGTAATTTCCATCGGCATCGGTGATTGCATACGACGGTGAGCCTTCGCTAAGCGGTTGAAACTGAAATGAAATACCGGCGGGGGCGGGAGCGCCGTCGACAGTTACTTTCCCTTTCAGTGTTACTAAACCATCGGAGTTACATCCCATGAATGCCAGGAGAACACAGACACAAACTAAGCGGTGCATTGGCTGATTCGACATGGCGAAATCACCTTTCTGTCAGTCAAAAGACACAAGTGTTTGACTGACATGACAAATTATAGAATTGAATAAGATCTTCAGGGAGTTCTCAAATTAAAATTAGAACTCTCCACCGAGAGGCTGGCCGTCCGCCCGGCAACCGAGTTTTTGGTAGACGCCAAAAGTCGCGGGATCCATTTGATCAAAATTATGCCACCATCGATGAGGTGCACCGTTGTAGAGCCTGCCGTTATCAAAACTAATACTTTCGGCGATGAAGTGAACACTTCCGTCGGCGAATGCAAAATTGAGACCACCTGGATGCATGCTTGCAAAAGCAGAATAGTAGCGACCAATTAACGGTGGATTAGGCTTGAAAAGAAAGACACGACCAACGGCTTTAGGCGACGACCAGGGGGCTTCACTGTTGACGTTTCCAACGCCAACCCAATAGGCAGATCCGTGGGCGCTGTCTCGCTCGCCGAGCAGAAATGTGTTGGAAGTTCCATCGGTGACATAAGCCAGTGAGATACCGTTTTGTGGACCAAAGCAACCTTCCACTTGGGGTGCTGGACGTGAATTCGAATTGTACCAGTTTGAGTATTTATAGGCGTAAACAGCGGCATAGTTTGATTTGCCAGGCTTGTGTGTGTTCGGCACGCTGTTGCTGCAGAAGGCCGTCGAAATGTTTAAGTCTTCCTCGCTGGGGTCACTTGGACATCGGAACGCCCCGATATTCGTTTGCATTGCCGCGACTTTAACTGGATCCCAGCTAGACCAGTTGCCCCATGGAAGTACCTGATTGAACTCTCTGCTGGAAACCTCAAGCACTTCGTGGACATTATTCTGTTCCATGAAAGGCAGAATTCGAGCACTCCAGCTCCAGGTTTTTCGCCAGTTGCCGCCGTTCGATGTGTCGTTGAAGCCATAGCCATGCGGGAGTTTAGCAAAGGCACTCTCATAGTTAAGAACCCCCAGAGCCTGCTGTTTTAAATTGTTAGCACATGTCACTCGGCGAGCTGCCTCACGAACTTGCTGAACAGCAGGCAGTAACATGCCTATTAAAATGCCAATAATCGCAATTACAACAAGCAACTCGACGAGTGTGAACGCGAGACGTTTGGAAGTGGTCATGTGTCACCCTTTTCAACTGAAAGTATTACCGTAAATACGCCTTCAATGGCGGTGGTTTGAAAATATAGACAACGAAGGATTGGTCGACCGTCGCTCACGAAATTACAAATCGAGGTTGCACCAAGCTTAAAACGCTCCTTTTAAAAAGCGATACGAAGCGAGCCGACCTAAATTGAACTGCAAAAAGAAAGAATCCCAATCCCTCTATAATGGTTGATTTTTATAAAACTGCGCACACCTGTGGGGTATTTTTTGGAATCAAGCTGTGCGCAGTTGGAAGTTAAGGGCGGGTAATCGGTTAAACCGTCACTTTAAGCGAGCGCTATTGGGCTCAGCCTCGAATTCGCCGCCGATGCTCGCCCGGCGTCATTCCCGTAAGTTCGCGAAAGGCACGTACGAAACCCGAGGGGCTCTCGTAGCCACACATGAATCCGATGGAAGTGATTTGAATATTGGTCGAGCCGAGTAGTTGACGAGCTTTATTGATACGAGACCTTCTAATCTGTTCTGCCATCGGGTATCCGAGACTGGAGATGCAGCGTTTGTCGAGTGTCCGCCTCGACAAACCGACGTGTTCTGCAACATCGACGACTGTGATGGGGTGACCACAGCGAAGAACAATGTAGTTCAATGCCGAAACGACTTGATCGTCTGTAATTGCTGAATAATCACTCGACCTTCTAGCGATCAGGCCTTCTGGCGGAAGACGGGTTATTTGCGTGGGTGGTTTGTGGCCCTGAATCAAATCGTGTAATAGTTTTCCAGCGCGATATCCGATCTGATGAGCCGATTGAGCAATACTGGAAAGAGGTGGGGTGGTCGTTTCACAAATCAATCGATTGTTGTTAACTCCGATGACCGCTGCATCGTAGGGGATTCGAATTTCAAGACTTTTGAATTTTTCGATGACGTCGTGAGCGAATTCATCATGCGCGGCAAAAAGTCCGACAGGCTTGTGAAGCTTTCTTAAGGCTTCTGTTAAAGGCCGTTGCTGAAGTTCCGACGGCCATACCCATTTTTTTGATTTGTTAAATTGGACATTGATTATTTCACAGTCAACTCCCTTTTTCCGAAGCTCATTCTGAAAGCCGGAAAGTCGTTCCTGATTATGTAACCAATTTAGATGACCTACAAAAGCAAATTTTCGTAAACCAATTTCAAGTAAATGATCGGCGGCGAGTTTTCCAATTGCTTCATTGTCAGAATGGACCGTGGAGATAGAGGCTGGAGGCTTTTGGTGTAAGGAGACAGAAACACATGGGATTTTGAGTTTTGCGACGAAGTCCAGGCATTCAGGTTTTTCAGTGGTACAGATCACGCCGGCACCATTCCAGTTGACTAGTCGTTCGAGAGGGAAGAATGGTATCGCACCAATCTTATGGACCTGTAAATCTGATTGTTTATTTACATAATCGATGACACCTCTCAACATCGCCTGATTGTTGTCGGATACTGGTTCAATTGAAACCGCGATTTCATGATTCATTTCTTGCTCAACTTCCAGTGCGATATCCTAAATCTAACTATCCGATAATTTGGAAACAGCATTGAAGCGTTGCAGGATACAACACTCGCTAATGGGAGGCTATCTTTCAGCCGGGTTGTGGTCGCTGGATTCCCGAGTGCAGGCGAGGAGATGTTTGTTTCAAAATTCATGAACGCCGCGCGGTTGACAGTTAAGTTTACATTGAAAGAAGGTAGGCGTCTGAAAACGAGAAGCATTGCGGCAATTTCTTTTCAGGCAGCCGTTTGCGGGTATTTAACGTAAGAAGGTATGTCTAGGTTTTGGGCTTTTGGAAAAGCCACAAACCCAGGATCAGCAACGCGATGGCGGGTATAAAGTTACCGATCAGTCGGCTGATCCCGACTCCAGAGGCTTCGCCCACCGGAATTGTCGGCGTAACGAATGAATTGTTAATTGCGACTCCAGCGGCCAGTGCCGCTAGAATGAAGCAGCCAATTCCATTCTTTTGTCGATTGGTCAAGTTAAACCTCTCCTGAGACATTTTTGGGCCGAACGCGAAAAGCAATTTCGCTAGTGGGCCTATACTCTAGGTTAAAATTCTTAGTTCACCAGCGAATTTTCCTCCATTAGATTGACTTTTGTTTAATGGTAACACGCCGGCAGCAGCGGCTTAGTTGTCAGTGCAAATTAATAAGGCAACTAGTCTCGCTGCTTGCGATAATCTGCAAGTTCTTTGGAGCTCCATGGGATTACAGCATTGTTTTTTAACCAATAGCTGTCGAGAGTTTTTGCGAAGTCATTTGTGTACAGAGTAATTCTGTTAACTCTCGATTCGTTGTCTCCTGCCAACTTTATTGAGAAAGGTCTTTTGGGTGCCAGGCGAGCGCTGTCTTCTGCCGCGAACTCAGTTCCCATGATTCCAACTTTGTAGGTGAAGACTTTGCGGCCATCCAAATAAATGTAAAAGACTGTATTTAGTTTGGGATCTGTAGGGGTGACCTTCTCGAGAACCTTTTTTCCATCTCGAAGGTATTGCGTAATCTTGCCGATAGAAATGGTGGTTTCTATTTGCCGCACTCCATCAATTCGATTGGTTTCTTGAGCGTAGGTTGGTTGAATGGCAAAAAGGAATGCGGCAAAAAGTAGGAGAGTAATTTGTTTGCGTCTATTCATCATTCACTTTCAATAATAAAGGCCATGCTTCGATTGGCAATTGATTGGAGCGTCATAACGTTACGTCGAGCGAACTCTGTTAAAAGGGATCGTCCGAATCCCCTGCGAATGAGAAATTTTTAATTAGTCTCTATTCTGGGCGATTGCGATTGTGTGTCAAGTAAACTCTTGCAGCGAATCGAGCCCACTAATAAAACCGGCAGAAGCATGGGTGCGAGAACCAACCCAATCCCGAGAGTTGACCGGATGAACGTCGCAATCGTGGGGTGTGATATTGGGTCGTACCAAAAGCATAGAAATAGTGAGAAAACGAATAGGATGTAAGCGTAGGGAAGTGCAATGACTTGAACTGTTAAGTTGCCCGTTCCACTAAAAAATGCGATCGTGGTTCCCAAACAAAAGAAGAATATGCCAGTGGGTAAAATGATTTTTGCAACCAGCAGGAGGCGTTTCGATTCAAACTGCTTCGAGAATGTATCTTGGTCTGAGGTGGCAACAAGGCTGATGTAGGGATACCGAATGACGACATAGCAAGACGTTAGCACGGCGAGACTAGCTATTCCGGCGACGATCGCCCAGATCGCGATTTGCAGAGGTGGTCCGAATAATTGAACTGGCAAGTGTCGTGCAAAAAACAGTCCCCCAACACTGAGCAGCATCGTTGATTGGGATAAGCGGTAGCTTTTAGGGAGTCGTTTGTAGGAGATATCGCTCATGGATCTTACAAATGGTAATTGAGCTGCAATGATACCCCCGCAGTCTATCAGATGAGCGGTCGCCTTTACGTGGCCGATCGCGTTTGTAGTCAATTAGGTTGGGGGTGGGCTTTCGGATTGCCTAGAGTTACACCGACTACCAGTCGAGTCCAATATTAGACCAACTCAATCAAAGATTTCGAGATTTAAATAGCATTGGCTTTCTAGTCAGAAATAGACGATCATCAGGCGAGGCGTTTATCTATAGAGGATGGATAAACTCAGGCGTTCTATTTCTATAGTGCACAGCACTAAACCGAGAGGGCTTGGCAATGGACGACCCGGAATTAGAAACTGCTGAATCGCTTGCCCAGGGGCGGAGCGAGCGGTACGCGCTCTTAATGATTTGGGGAGCGATCATCACAATTGGTTTTCTGATTTTTCTATACGGGCACTATCAGAACCTGCGATCCAAGGCCAGCGCTGAATGGCCGATAACAAATGGAGAGATCGTTGTCTCGAAAGTGATCACGAATAGAACTGATGAAGGCGTATCTTATTCGGCTGATATTGAGTATTCCTACAGTGTCGGTAGAAAGACGTATTCTTCCGATGTTGTTGTCATTGGCGGTCACGATTATTCAGCGCGCGAAGCGGTCAATCGCTATCCAATGGGAGCGGATGTCTCAGTAGCCTATCACCCGAAACGACCGCGTAAAGCGGTGCTCGAACCCGGCAAGTTGACCTACGGCACTCAACAGTTTGGGATAATTATGATGGCCGGAGCGCTGTTTATGGCTACTCTGTTTGATTTTATTTTTCGACGTGCGTTGAAGGAAGAGCTGAACCTTTTTGATCATGTTATGATTATCAGCTTTAAGATAATCTTTTTTCCCATTTGGTATTTGCATGGAAACTTGTGGATACTCGGGGGCATGGTGGGATTGGCAGGTTGGCTGTCGACGTTGGACGGGAGTCCTGTGATCACAGTCCCGCTGATGTTCTTCGCAGCTTTTTATGGAGTGTTAGGCGCATTGATTCTCTGGTGTAGATTCATGGGACTCCTCTTCAGCCTCCATAATCCCATCTCGGACGAGAGTGACGACTCGCCCGAAGAGTCGTGATTATTGGCTTCCCGTAATTAACTAACGCGGCGGTGCTCTGACTCCGATTGAGGTGCTGCTTAATTAGCGACACAGAACTGCCATCGTTGACATGGCCTTGTATAATTAATTCAGCAGCAACACTCAGAGATCGGCAATTCTTGTAACAAACCAAAGAGGGTGGCGTCAGAGTTATTGAAACCAGACGGTATCTGCGAGCCAGTGGCCGTCCTCAAGCATAAAGGTGGTTAATGTCCTGCCATTTTTCATTTTTACTTTGCAAGTTTCCGATCCCTTGTACTCGCCGCGTTCCTCGGATGCATAAAGGTCATCGAGGGTATAACTCGATAGTTCCTCTTTTCCTTTGGCAACGGATTCGGCAGTAATACTGCTGCGAAGTCGTTCGGTAAAACAAGCTTTCAATTTTTCGACATCGCCAGCCGCTAACAATTTCATTTGATGGGCCAGCGAGTTTTGGGGGGTATCGAGAGGGGAGTTGTTTTCTTGCGGTTGGGCCTCGGGTTGTTTTTCTGGTGTTGCGGACTTGGCCGCACCGTCCACCATGCTTTCGGACTCGGTTTTATTGGGGAGATCTGTCTTAACTGGCGGTTCAGTTGCCTTTTCCTTGTCGCAAGCCGTGAATGAGACGGCTAAAATAAAACAGACGCAAATCGCTAAATTTCGAGCGCTCATGAGCTTGTCCCTTTTCGTCAGTGGAGAATGAAGTTGGCCTTACTGTTCAGAACCATATGCGAAGTCCACTAACAAATCCATCGAATTCCGTTTCGCCGAGTCGAAAGTGGTCGTATCCGGCGAAAATTTCAGCGTGGCGATAGTTCATGCCAGTTGTAACGCGAACGTGAGCCAAGTTTGAGCTTCCAGTTTTACCCAGGTCCAGCTCCGCCGAGATAACCAATGGGTCCATCGGAAAGAAGTCGCCTTTGTAGGTAAAGTTAAAGCCAAATTCAGAGCCAAGATTATCGGAAAGCCAGTTCAGCCCGAGCCCAGTTCGCATCTGAAATGCTTCAGTCTGGGCAAACCTGAAAAGTAAATTCGTATCTCCAGCCCAAAAATTGTCATTGGTGTTTCCAGGAAGTGACTCTATCCAGTAACTAAACTCGCCGTCGATTCCAAAGCGGGATGTTGTATCGACCAAAAATCGGTTGCCTATCTTAGTGATTTCGTTTGAGTAATAAGTATAGTCAATACTTGATTGAATCGAATATGGAAAAGGTTCGCTTGTGATTGGTTCGTGTTGAGAAGATCGATCGAGCATCAAGTATCCTCTGGAATCGTCCTGGTATGGATAGCCAGGGAAATAGGCTTGGGTTTTGTAGTTGTCCTTGGCAATTGAGATTGGTAAAGCCAACGGCATGCTTACCGCTCCGATGAAGGCGAGCCCAATAGTATCGGTAGCATTATGATCTATGAAATTGTTGAACAACGGTTCAACTAATGGATCAGTGTCCGCCACGCGCTTTTTCTTTGTTTTAGCAGAGGGTTGTTTGCGGACGTTATTTTTTAATTCTGAGAACAGTCCTTGCGCCGCAGTTGATTGAGGAAGAGCCCCCAGCCACATCAGGATAATCAAGCAGGCAAAGGCCTGGATCTTTAAAAGGGCCATCGGAGTTTCAGGATGAGAAAATTTTCGGATGGAATTCTGTACGGAAGCATTAAAAACGTGTCAACCCAGGTGCGGATACGAGCCCGAAACGTTGTAACGAAATGAGACAGCACTCGATGAACTTTGCCGTGTAGCTTCCAGCTGGGGATGGAAATCTCGGACGTCGTGTGTTGAGGGTTCTTTGTTAAACTGAAAAGGTATTGAAAGAGTTAAACATCAAGTCCGTACTTGCGTGAAACCTCGTTTCCCTTTTTTGGGGTTATAACGAGCGCGACGATTTTTTGAGATCGGATCCAGCCCTGTTCGCATAGTGGCAGGTTTCTCGTACTTGTTTTAGGAATAATTTTGAGGCTCCCCGGGTCGATATGGCAAGCGGCGGGAAATCGGTTTAGTGTGAAATGGTCTTACCAGATTAGACGCTAACGGAGATCTCGCGCCCTTGGCGCATTGGTTTGCCTAAACTTTTGGCTCAATCCTTGATTGAGAGCTTTGTTTTAGCTGAGTTCGATGTTGACCCAAACGCGGTGATAACTATAGTCATCGACTCGATAGTGTTCCCAGGAGCGGAACCTAACTACGATCTTTTGAAGTGCTGCCGCAACGCCAACTCCTGGCGTTGAGGATCAATTAGAGTTGATCGGCAGTTTCGCCATAACGTGCTTGTTGGGGCGAATTCGTTATAAACCAGGAACATGCATGCTCAATTTTTTTCGTCCCCAGTCTGGCTCACTTAAGAACGATCTTCTTTCTGGTGTTACCGTTTCATTGGCTTTGGTGCCTGAGGCGATTGCTTTCGCGTTTGTGGCAGGGGTTTCACCGCTTATTGGTTTATATTCGGCATTTTTTATTGGCTTGATATCGGCAGTCTGTGGAGGCCGGCCCGGAATGATTTCCGGTGCTACCGGAGCGATGGCAGTCGTTGTTGTTTCCTTGGTGGCAATGCATGGGATCGAATATTTGTTCCCAACGGTCATTCTTTGCGGGCTTCTTCAAATTGCGATTGGTATCGGTCGGTTGGGAAAGCTGATTCGGATGGTACCTCATTCGGTGATGTTGGGGTTCGTTAACGGTTTGGCAATCGTGATCGGATTGGCTCAGTTGAGTAGTTTTCAAACCATCAGCAACGGGGAGTTAGCGTTTGTTCAGGGCCCTCAGCTTTGGTTAATGCTGGCTCTGGTTGGTTTGACGATGGCCATCATCTGGATTCTGCCCAAGCTAACACGTGCGGTTCCAGCATCGTTGGTCGCTATTTTGAGTGTCACGTTCATTGCAATTGTGGTCAATTCAAATTCGTCATCTGAAATGAACACGGTCGCGACCGTCGGGGATATGTTGCGAACAAACTCGCTTGCGGCTTCGCACGCAGCTCATTCATCGCCAGCGATTGAAGGCGAGTCGGTTGCGGCATCCGCAGGAGCGGTCCCGGCGATTCCATTGGGGGGCGAAAACGCAACCGTTGCGGAGGTGGCTCAGCCCGAGGTGGTGAGTGGAATTAGCGGCGGACTACCGAAATTGTTTTTCCTAGAGTACTCAATGGTTCCATTAAATTGGACGACGCTTGGGATCATTCTGCCCTTTGCGATTGTCTTATGTGGTGTCGGTTTGATTGAATCGTTGATGACTTTGACGCTAGTAGACGAAATTACTGAAACACGAGGGCAGGGGAATCGTGAATGCGTAGGTCAGGGAGCCGCCAATCTCGTTTGCGGTTTATTTGGTGGAATGGGCGGGTGTGCGATGATCGGACAATCGTTGATTAATGTCAATTCGGGAGGCCGCGGACGGCTGTCTGGAATTACGGCTGCCGTTTGTCTGCTGTTTTTTGTCCTTTTTCTATCTCCTCTGATTGAGCAAATTCCAATGGCAGCGTTGGTCGGAGTGATGTTCATGGTGGTGATCGGAACATTCGAATGGGCATCACTGAAAATGTTTAATCGAATGCCGATCAGTGACATGCTGGTGATGGTGTTGGTCGCTGGTTACACCGTGTTAATGCATGATCTCGCCTCGGCTGTTATCCTTGGCGTGATTGTTTCTGCTTTAGTCTTTGCATGGCAACACGCGACCCATATGGGTGCCGATATTAAATACAACGAATTTGGCAGTAAGATTTATCAGTTACACGGTCCTCTGTTTTTTGCTTCGGTTTCCTCTTTTAAAGAAATGTTGGAGCCGGGAACTGATCCCGATGACGTTGTTTTAGATTTTTACTATTCGCGCGTTTACGACCAGTCCGGGTTGGAGGCAATCAATTCGATGGCCGAAAAATACGAGAGTCTTGGTAAGCGTCTACACCTGACTCACTTAAGTCCGGAGTGCCGAACGCTTCTTGAAAAAGCGGGGGACTTAGTGGAAATTAACATCTCCGAAGATCCGCAGTACCATGTCGCAACCGATCGACTCGCATGGCGAACGAGTTCTGAACTCACTGATCAGAAACAGATCGAGGCCTAATTTTTTGCGGTGGGAAGCTGCTGTCTCATCTTGCAGGAGGAGGCGGATTGAGGGCTTCGTTCATGTTTGGCGAGGCGAGTGTTCGAGCGAGAATACAAAGAATCCACGCTGGTGTGCTGCAATTTTTTTTCGGTGTTCGAGAGGGCTCCGCCGGCCTTGGGTGCCCTTAGTCGCAGTTAGAGACGGTGCTTCGGCGATTGTCGATGAGTCCTAGTCTGCAAGGTTTGCTTGGCCGCGACGGTTACCTTAAGCTAATGAATTGTGATGCCTGCTCCAGCTTCGTCTGATCAGGCTTTTTCGGTCTCGCGCAATTGGTTAACGAATAAAAATGTCAGGCAGCGTAATTCCCCGGCGAAACTTCTTAAAAACATTAGCAGTCAGTGGTTGCTTGAGTCCGGGGTATTGTCTCGGGGAAAAGCATGCAGCGGTTCCTGTTAAATCCAGGTCCAAGTTGGAACGCGTGGGAGTGGGGTGCATTGGCTTAAGGTATCAAGGAAGTGTGCTTGCCAACCAGGCCTCCGCCTACGGGGATATTGTTGCGGTTTGCGATGTGGACCGCAACGTTCGTGATCAGGCAAAAGCCTCTTTTGGAAGCACCCCCTTTAGTTGCGAAGACTATCGACAGCTAATCGCCCGAAAGGATGTCGATGTGGTCACCATTGGAACCCCGGACCACTGGCACACGAAAATGGTGGTGGACGCGTGCCGCGCCGGCAAGGACGTTTATTGTGAGAAGCCAATCACACTGACGATCGACGAAGGAAAATTGCTACGCGAGGTTGTCAAAGAAACGGGGCGTGTGGTGCAAGTTGGGTCATGGCAAAGAAGCGATCACCGTTTTCGCTTAGCGGTTGAAATGGTTCGAGCCGGAAGGATTGGTCAGTTGAAGCATGTCGGTGTCGTACTGGGGAAAAATAAAACGAGCGAGTCATTGCAAGTGACGGCTCCACCCAAACATTTGAATTGGAATTTATGGCAAGGCCAGACCCCGGATGTCCCTTTTATCGAAGAGCGTTCCCATTACACATTCCGGTGGTGGTATGAATATTCAGGTGGCCAAATGACGGACTGGGGGGCTCACCATTTGGATATTGCCCAATGGGCGATCGGTTCGTTTCCCATCAAAGTAAACGGAGTCGGCGCGATGCCCTCTGTCCAAAACGGTTTCAATGTTGCGGTCGATTTTAAGGTCGATTACGAGTTTGAAAATGGAGTGACAATGGCTGTTCGAGACACGGGGGATAACGGGATAATGTTCACCGGCGATCGCGGTAGAATTTTTGTAAACCGCGGAAAAATTACCGGTGCGCCAGTGGAGCAATTAAAGGAAAACCCGTTGCCCCGCGAGGACTGGGGGATTTACAGTGACGATAATTTAAAGCGGCCGTTGCGGGCAGGCAAGTTGGATGCCATTGTTAATCACATGGGGAATTTCTTTGATTGTATCGAGTCGCGTCAGACGCCTATTTCGGATATTGCAAGTCAGCACCGCAGTGTTTCCACTTGCCATGTGGGTAATATTTCGATGCGACTGGGGCGGGAATTGAAATGGGATCCAAAGCTCGAACAATTCGTGGAGGACTCCGAGGCCAATCAGTGGCTTAAGCGACAACAACGGGAGGGATTTGAAATACGATGAGCTGTTCCCCAGATCGTCGAAGATTCCTGAGTGTTGCTGCGCTGGCTGGGTTGCTCCCCGGCTTTTTGCGCAGTCCGGTAATTCAAGATTCAAGTTCAAAACCGAAGTTTAAGTACATGTTGGGTTCCTGCATGTATGGGTACACGGATCTTCAAGAAATTATGCCAGAGGTGAAAAAGATTGGAGCCTCGGCGATTGATCTGTGGCCCAAGGTTCACGGGAATCAGCGTGAACAACTCGAGAAAATGGGAGAGGAGAAGTTTGTTGAGTTGTTGGAAAGGTATGGAGTCCGGCTTGGTTGTATTACGCAGTATAAGCTTGGCCCGTTGGGGCTCCGCGATGAAATGCGGTTGGCAAAAAAACTTGGCGGTTCAACGATTGTAACGGGAGCGGTTGGTCCAAGAGGTCTAAAAGGTTTGGAGTTGAAAGCAGCGGTGGCTGCATTCATTGAAAAAATGAAACCGCATCTTGAAATTGCGGAAGCAACGGGCGTGACCATTGCAATTGAAAATCATGCAAATAGTCTGATTGAGTCACCGGAGTCAATGCGTTATCTCGCGGAGTTGAGACCTTCTAAGAAACTTGCGATTGCCTTCGCGCCGTATCATTTACCTCAGGAAGCTGATGCGTTGAGCAAGCTAATTCGAGACCTGGGAAATTCGATCGAGGGGTTTTATGCTTGGCAGCATGGAATGGGGTGTATGAAAAAGTTGCCCAAAAAACAGGAATTGTTACAAATGCCCGGACGCGGTCAACTCAATTTCAAGCCATTAATAGCTGCGTTAGAAGAAGTTGACTACCGAGGTTGGGTTGAAATTTTTATGCATCCGTTCCCACGCGGCATTCCAATTTTAGAGACTACCGCGGAAGTAACCGAAGAAATTAATCGGGCGAGAGCTTATCTTCAAAGCCTTTAGAAGAGGGGCCTGGAAGCTGGGTTTGCTTAAACAGAAAACGTTAGCGAGGACGGAAATCGGCTCAACTGCCAGGGATGCTAATCCCGGCCCACGCAATGTTCGATCCGGTTCTGGGTGACCTTGAAATTGCCTTAAATTAGCTGTCGAGATTTTCCTAACCGGACTACCTCTTTCGAAGGACTTGGGCAAGGCAGAGGGTAGCGAAAGGCAATTGGTTGCAGTGGATTGTTGGGAATGTATCGAATTGTTGCAGTTTTCCATCATTTCGCGAGATTTAACTCAGACGTTGGTGGTGATTGCTATTTTTCTGTTTGACAAGTTGTGGGAGTCGGGGTTCAATGATGCACTCGATTTTATGAATCTTAATAGTTGTTCTCGAAGGGACCCCGATCCATGTTGAAGGTACGTCTGATGTCTTGCGTCGCGTTAATGTTGTGTTTTGCAACAGTAGCCGTAGCACAAGATGACGCTAAAAAAGGAAATGATAAAAAGAAGGCTCGAGCAGCAGGCTCCGCTAATTCATACATCATGAGAGCTTTCAAATCAGTTGAAATGACTGATGAGCAAAAAAAGAAAGCGGAAGCAGTTCTCGCCAAGTACGACGGCGAAATGAAGGATGCCCGCAAAGCTGTTACTTCTGTTCTCTCGAAAGAAGAAAACAAAGCTAAGAACGACGCCCGTAAGGAAGCAGCGAAAGCTGGTCTCAAAGGGAAAGAGATGACAGAAGCCGTTGAGAAGGCAATGGGATTGTCTGAAGAAAAAATGGCCAAGTATCTCGAAGCACTGAAGAAGCCTGCTGAGGTAACGAAAAAAATCAAAGACGAAATCATGGGACTTCTGACTGATGAGCAGAAAGCCAAAATGCCTAAGCCTAAAAAAGGTAAAGGTAAGGGAAAAGGCAAGAAGAAGCCCAAGGGAGACGGTAACTTACAAACCGTTTCTCTGAAGCTCCCGAACATGACATGAGGTGGTTGTGCGCGTTCCGTGAAGAACGCTTTAAACGGAGTCAATGGTGTCGTTCAAATTGAAACGAATCCAACAGACAATTCTTGTGTTTTCAAAGCTCCTTCAGGATTGAATGTCGAAAAGACATTGAACGAGATCGCTGAAGCAGGCAATAAGCACATTCAGGGCTGGGAGTTGAGCGGCAAGTAATTTAGTTTGCCAATCCCAGACCTAGACGGTAATTGAACCCGCTCTCGAGAAATCGAGTAGCGGGTTTTTTTAATGCGTGTTTCTTTCAATTGTTTCAATTGAACTTCTACAGCGATTGCCCGTCCATTTGAGCGTCCGCCAACCGAGCGAGTGGTTTGCTCGGGATTCGTGCCTGGTTCTCAAACCTGCGAGGTCATCGCTGATAGCTGGATCTGTTGAGCGTTGCCGTGATGATTGATCGTGGCCCAATAAAAGGCTTACCGGTTGCGCTCCGAGGCGCTGGGGACAGTTGTTGGGTTGATTTTGTATAACGCATTTTCGAGAACATCTTTTTAATCGTTATATTGGGTGAAGCTTCGTTTGATTCAAAATTCGTTTAAGAAATAATTACTTTTTTTAGTTATTTCTATCCCCAAAACGCTTAAAAGTGGCAGTATTAATAGCGGGAAGCATCGACCAAGCCAACGAACGGATTTCAGATTGTGAATAAAAGCGAACGAACAGCTTTCGAGATTTTAGTTCGGGAAAACGCTTCGATGTTGAGTGCGTATCTGGGTTGTCTGTTAGTCGATGAAAATTCAGTTGATGATCTGTTTCAGGAAGTGATGATCGTGGCATGGCGACGCCTCGATGATTGCGATTTAAGTGAACCGTTCGGGCCATGGCTTCGTGGTATTGCATCGCGTTTAGTAATGGCCGAGCACCGGCGGCTGAAAAAGGTTCCTTTGTTGCTTTCGGATGGCGTCCGAGTTGCGATTTCTGAACAATTTGAAAACATTGACTCAAACGCGGGTGATACCTGGGAGCAGCGTTCTGCGGTGCTGCGGGAGTGTATTGATTCGCTGCCCGCTGATCGAAAAAAAATGATTTTGCAACGATATCTTGAGGGGCAATCGGCACAAGATATCGCAACTGGCAGCGATCTGAAAATTGAGGTTTGTAAAAAGCAACTTCAGCGAGCGCGGCACCGACTTGTGCAGTGCTTACAATCGAGAGGTTTTTTGCTTCGTGAGGTGCTGTCTCATGAATGAGCCAATTGAAAATATTTTGAGCGATGCCGTGGATGGTATCCCCCGCGATTCCAGCAAACGAATAGACGCTTTAGAGCCGTCTGAACTTAATCAGGTTGCCGGTGAATTGGTCGTTCATGGCTTGCTCCGTGAGTTGGGCGAGCGGGACAGCAATCAAACTGAGCAACGAATTGATCGGGTCATGGACGAAATTGGCGGCGGTTCTAAGCGGAAGCGTCGGCGAAACGCGAGGCGGTCAGCAACGGGTAAGCGGAGTTGGGTCAAAATTACCTCATCGATTTTAGCGGTGGCAGCAGTGTTGGCGGTAATTGCATATCAGGCGATTCCCAAAGGCGATTTGTTGGCGGCAACGGCTTCGATTGACACCATGATCACCGCATCCCTGGAGGAAGTCGATCGAACTTATCGTGTGCACGTTGTTGAGGAGTTCACTCCTGGCGAATTAAAGAGCGCTACGCCTGTGGAAGGACAACGCAGACAAGAGACGGTCGATGACGCAACGCTGGTTGTGCGAGGTTTAGACAAGTTCGTTTTGCTCCATTCTCCTATTTCAGGGATTGGTCGATATTCAGGGTGTGATGGCAAACAAAGCTGGTCTTTTCGAGACGGTAGTCCTGTTCATGTCAGTCCTGATTTGGCTAGATTTCGAACCAGCTTGCCAGGCCAACAGCATGACTTGCCCATGCTGAATATTCAAGAACATTTAGCGCAGCTCAAAGCGGGCTATCGAATCGAGCTGATTCCCGGTTCCAAGACCGGGCGTAATGGTGAAGCGTTGTCTCAGTTGACTGGCGTAAAGAAGTCGAAGGAAATTCCGGGGCCAAAGGAAATTGAAATCTGGTTTGATGGATCAGCAGGAAGCATTCACTGGATGTTGTTAGATGAATTGCCACGAGGGCAGGGCGGGCCAAAATCAATTTTACTCGAATTGGTCGGGCAATCACCAGTCGCGGATGAGTTCTTTACTTTCCAATTTCACGATGTTTTGAGTCGACGAGTTATTAGTGAATGAGCGGAAGCCCTGTGGTTCGAAATTCGGGCATTGGCAACGAATCGGCTCCCGGGAATTGTGATGGTCGCCTGGGTAAGTAATCCAAGAACCATCAAATAAAAGGCGGAAAGGTTGTCTTCAGACCATAGGTTATCGCGTGTCTAGAATAAGGCTGCCGGCTAGGGCCATGATGGTTATGCAAACTGGCTGTTGTAAATGTAGCTTTTGTTTTCAACTAGTCATGTCAGAGGGGTAGGTGTCGTCCAATGAGAAATGGTTTACTCATTTTGCTATTCTTAGTTTCTTCGGTTGCGAGTGCTGATGAACGGCCCAACATTATTTTTATGATGTCCGACGATCAAGCTTGGAATGGGCTCTCTGTGGCCATGCACCCAAATATTCCCTGGTCCAAAAGTTCGGTGGTCGATACCCCCAATCTTGAGCGACTGGCACTTCAAGGGATGCGATTTTCAGCGGCTTACGCTCCTGCTTCGGTTTGCTCACCAACTCGAATTAGTCTTCAGACAGGAAGAAGTCCCGCAGCGATGCACTGGACGAAAGCGGCTCCGAATGTCACTGCCAGTGGTAATTTCAAAATGCTGGCGCCTCGTTTGGTTAAACAAATTAACGCCAATAGCGTAACGATTGGAGAAAGGTTGCAGTCAGCAGGTTATGCAACGGCACATTACGGTAAGTGGCACATCAATGGAGGTGGCCCTTCAAAACATGGATATGACGATGGAGATGGTGATATTGGAAATGAATATGCACAACGCTATGCAGATCCGAATCCTGTCGACATTTTTGGAATGGCAAAGCGGGCCGCAGGATTCATGGAAAAGAGCAAGCGGGAAAATAAACCCTTTTTCATCCAGATGTCCTGGCATGCGTTGCACTCTCCTGGTAACGCGATGAAGTCATCACTCGCAAAGTATGCGAAGCGGATGGGAGGTGCTGCGGCTGATAAACGAATTGGATTTGCAGCGATCGCAGAGGATCTTGATTCGGGCGTCGGCATGGTGGTGGATGCGGTCGATCGGCTCGGTCTGGCAGACAATACATATGTGATTTATATGTCGGACAATGGAAGCGGGGGTGCTGGTGGCAAGCGTCGCGGTGGTTTGTCAGGCGGGAAAGGTAGCGTTTGGGAGGGGGGCATTCGAAGTCCTTTGATTATTCGTGGGCCTAAAGTGCCAGCCAATTCCTGGTGTCATGAACGGGTTGTGGGGTATGACTTTTATCCGACGTTTTGTGGTTGGGCAGGACTCGATCCATCGCGCCTGCCGTCTGGAATTGAAGGCGGATGTATCGACAGTTTACTGGACGATGGAAAGGGGGTCGTTGAACGGCCGCGGGAGGAACTGGTGTTCCATTTTCCTCACTATCAAAGTGGTGACGGCCCGCATTCAGCGTTGTTTTTGGGACAGTTCAAATTGATGAAGTTTTATGAAACAGGGCGATTGGCATTATTCAATATCAATGCGGATATTTCAGAACAGAACGATTTGGTAAATCAGCGGCCGGAGCAAGCGAAAGCGCTCGAGGAACGTTTGGAGGGTTACCTGAAAGAGGTGCAAGCACAATTCGCGATTCCTAATCCGCAATACGATTCCAGCCGCCCACAAGTCGAATTGAAAAAAGGAAAGAAGGGCGGTAAGGGTCGTAGCCGCAAAAATAATTACCCCAAACGAACTCTGCGGGGACCAGGTGGGTGAAGCGTTTTATCGTTTTGCGCTGGCGTTTGCCCAAGTAATTATTGTCAAAATGGGTGGTTTGGCGGGTAATTCAGGATTATTTGAAGTTTAACGAAAGAAAGGAGTATGACGATTCCGATCTTGCTTACCAATGGCCTTATGCGCGAGTAGCTGCAACGTGGCCCCTAGCAATCACGACAGGATGATCGAAATGTTTTTGCCTTTCACTTTCAATATGAAGGCGGTCTTTTTAGGATCGCTGGCAACCGTATTAATTATCACCAGCACGACCAACGCGCAGCAGGCGGAGTACAACCGCCGCGTCGCGGCGATGCAGGAAGCTCGAGCGAGGGCTCAGAGTAAACCGAAACCTGCGGTTCGATCGGTCGCAATGCAAAGTGACATTGAAGTTTCAGTCGATCTCAACGCGCCCAAAATGAGTCGAGCTTCGACTCAATCTCGGTCCAATGCGTCATCGACAAGACCCGTTCGCCAGGCTCAGCGTGCTGTTTACACTGACCAGCGAAGGCCACAGCGAACCGACCTGATGCAGACGAGTGGAAGCCAAAGTCTCTCTCGATACCGGTCAAGTGGGATACGGACAGCCCAGAAAATGGAATCAGCAGTTGTAGACGGTGGCTCTCCAGTTGTCTCGACTGAAATTCTTGATGATGGCTATTACGATGGTGAAATCATTGAAGGTGAATTCATCGAGGGTGGTTGCGAGAGTTGTGGCGAAGTAGGCGGGTACTTTGATGGTTGTGACAGTTGCTGTGGAAGTGATGGGTGCCCTCCGGGTTCTTGTTGGATCACTGGTTTGGGCGAGTTGCTTAGAAATGCCGAATACTTCTCGGGAGCGACCTCATTCAGATCCCCCATGTACCGAATTCCAGATACACTTTTTGAAAATCGGTTGTTTGATGACAGTAGTTACGGCCTTTATGCCGGTTTCAATGCAGGATTGCCGCTTTGTAGGCTCTCATGCGGTCTGTTTTCTGGCCAGTTTGGTGTTCGTTCGGTTCAATCAAACTTTAACGGGAATAGTTTCACGTCAGAGGAGCGAAATCAGACTTTTATCACAGGTGGATTTTACCGCCGGGTCGACTACGGAATGCAATTGGGAATGGTCGTCGATGTTCTCCATGAAGAGTGGTTTACGACCGACGATGTAGTCCAATTGCGAGGTGACCTTGGTTGGGTTTATCCTAATGGAACGACACTTGGCTTTCGGTTTGCAAAGGGAGTTCAGGATGCTGATACTTCCGGAGTACACGACAATGTTGCGTTTACCGGCCTGATTCAGCAACCAATCGATCACTATCGTTTTTACTATAAATACGATGCTCCCTCCGGCGGAACGGGTGGTGGCTACATCGGTTGGTCGGGAGATTCCCAAACGGTCTTAGGTCTTGATTTTGACATTCCTGTGGCTGAACGCGTGGCAATGCAGGCAGGTTTTACATATTACTTGGGTGAAGAAGGGATGCCGACGGGGAGTCTTAACGTGGGTGGCAATCCGAACGACGCGTTTAACATATTCGTTGGGATGTCGTTCCGACCGCGTGGAATGTGCCATTACAACTCTTATCATCGACCGCTGTTCTCGGTGGCAGACAATGGTTCCTTGATGATCCGAAGAGATATTAATTAATGGTGAGCGATTGGTGCGAAATGATAAAGCTCGGGGTTGCCCCGAGCTTTTTTCGTATTCCAACTAGTTTTTGGGGTGATTCTCTTGGATTGCCCAGCCTGCCTAGAATTGTTTTGTCATTTTGGCGGCAGATTTGGGGTGACATTCGCGCTATTCTGCTCCAGCTTGGGGCGAAGGGGTTCCTAAAATCAAGCATTTTGCGATATATTAGGAGCTCAACAAATAAATTTTGGGTCTGTTAGTGCAGGCCCTGCAAATATACTGCTGACCTCCGGAATTCGTTTTCGCTGGGTTAGCCTTGTGGTTGACTATGTCAACGGAGAATTATCGTGACAGATGAGCTTTACGATTACTTTGGTGGGAATGCATCGAAAAAGGTAGAACCGATTGAGGATGACGAGTTCGACAATGAAGTAGAGGACGAGGGGGTTAGTCAAGAGCCGGTCGAGGCAACTGCTGAGCCGGTACAAGAATCCAGCGACGAACCCCAAGAGGCCGTTGCTTTGGATACCGAGGGTAAGAAAGCTGGGCATTGGGATTTTCTCGCCAACATGCTGGGTATTTCCTCGTCAAAAAAGGCGACGCCGAAGACGGAGGCTTCCTCAGATTCCGACAGTGTCTCAGAAGTTTCGAAAGACGATGTCTCAAAGTCTGAGGACGAAGGGAGCATGTTCGGGCTGGAACCGATTCCGTCTCCTGAAAAATCGAGTGTGCTTTCGTCGATGTTCACGCCTGGTAAAGATGCTGAGCCCAAGGCTATTGAAGCAAATGATACTGAAGCAAATGATACTGAAGCAAACAACTCGGAAGATGATCTAATTGGCTGGAATCCTCGGCCTCGGAAATCGTTCATCTCCGAAGTTGAAGAGGCGAGTGCTGATGGAGGATCTTCAACGTCTGCGGATAAGCCGGCCGAAGATATAGAAGTGGTTTACGAAGAGGGCTACAGCGATGTTGACGTGAGTGAAGGTGATGAGGTTTTTGAGTTCGAGATTGAAGAGCTTGATCCGCGACCAAGGACCGAGGAAGACGATGCGGCTCATGGTCGGCGTCGACGCAAGCCTGTGCGTTCCGGGGATAAGCCGGAGGGGAAAAGTTCTAATTCACGCCGCCGCGGACGCCGGGAAAAGGTTTCTAATGAGAGCGGGGCGGATTCTCGAGCGGAAGCTAAATCCGAACGTCTCGAAGGAAAAGAGCGAGAGGAAAGTCGGACAGAAAAACCTCAGCGTGGAAGACGTCCTCGACGCGGGCCACGTGATGGGGATCGCCAGCAAGTGGCTGCTGAGCGGAAGGCTCAGCCGAAGGCAGAAGCACCGGCAAGACGACAACCTCGCAACGAGTCAAATGGTGGGTTCGGCGCTGGGCTAGAAGATTGGGATCATGACATTGACGACGCACCAACGCCTTCGCGCAGCGAACG
>JAALLA010000049.1:21640-24249 GCA_011087765.1 Pirellulaceae bacterium | reverse complement strand
TGTCGCAAAAAAACAACATACTCGGATTGGCGATTCACAAAGCCAACGATCACGAAAATCGCCTGTTGTGAGGTTTCAACCTTGGTGTTTTGTTGTAAATCCCAAGATTTTGAGACTTTTAGCAAGATTTTGGCCTAATCGCTACGGCAAAGATGTTGCATTTACACCTCACCAACCTCGTTACCATCGAGGCAATTTTTTTTTCTTAGAACCGCTAGCACGGTTTTTTACGAGGTTTGCGTACCAATTCCCCCAAACGCTCTCTTTTTGGCATTGGGTTCGCAATAAGTCGCCTGCAATAGAAACAAACTCATACACAAGGCGTTACTCAGATGAACATTAAAACCGATCGCAATACAAATTCTGACCAACTTCCAATGGACCTCAACGACTTACTCTCGGCAGTTCAAACACTTCCAGAGCAATACCGCCAGGAACTAGAACGCCCCCTAAACCGGGTGGTGGACTACACGCGTCGGCGGCGAAGAATCCTCAATCTAATTCAAGAGGCTTTGAGCCAGCTTCGGATGGACATGAAGTACCTGATGTTCGATTTGGAAGCCACACGCCGAGAGCGCGACTCATACAAGAACGCTTTGGAAGACTAGTCTCATCCAGGCGAATCGGCCACCGTTAGAACCTGTCGACGGCCTGGAATAACATTGATTTTCAGGCGTTTAGATCTTCACATCAATATCGAGAGACGATTCAACCACTCGAGACTAATAATTCAGGTTGAATGAAATATAGCGGCCAAATGCCTAGAATTCGGAGATTAGAGTTGAATGAAACAGAGGCAGAAGGGGAACAATGCAAAAAAACATCCTTTGTCGCAGTCCCAACCGTTAAATAGTCGGTAAAAGTTGTCCCAAGCCATTCATTCCAATAATATTGTGCAATACTCTTAGTACATAGCTCTACAAATCTCAATTATCCCTTCAGCAACGGATTCACTACGTTCCCTTGGCCGTGGAGATCCCGACTGAGCCAGAGTTCTAAAATTCAGTATGAACGATTTAACGGCCGAACAATTTGCTCAACGCATCCACGATTGTGGACTGATGAGCACAAAAGATCTTGAGGTTACCCTCAGTGAAGCCGGCGGAAGAGGTCGCGCAAGTTTCAACGACTTCATCATGAAGCTGCTCGAAAAAGAGCAGATGACCAACTGGCAAATTTCCAGAATCGCTGACGGCCAAAGACGGGGCTACTTTTATGGACAATGGCAAGTCCTTTACTTGATCGGGGCTGGTACGTTTGCGCGCGTCTATCGTGCGTTGCATCGCAAAACCGGTGACATCAAAGCGATCAAAGTACTCCGCCAGAGATACAGCACAGACAACGATACCCGCGAGCAGTTTATGCGGGAAGCAAAGATGGTGATGCGACTTCGGCACCCCAACATCGTCCCCATTAGCGAAGTTGGCGAAGACCGTGGTCGTATTTACATGGTGATGGATTTTGTCGAAGGTCAAAATCTCCGCGAATACGTCAAAGCCCACAAACGAATCCCCAATCTCACCGCTTTGCGAATCTGTCGGGACATTGCCGGGGGGCTCGCCTATGCCGCAGGGCAGGGCATCTATCACAGAGACATGAAATTATCTAATGTCCTTCTCTCCGCAAAAGGACAAGCGAAACTTGTTGACTTTGGTCTCGCGACGGTAAGTAGCGATCGTGAGGATGATGGCAAAGGCGGCCCGCGCAGTATCGACTACGCAGGACTCGAGCGATGCACCGCCGTTCTCCGCGACGACCCCAAGAGTGATATTTATTTCTTAGGTTGTATGCTCTACCAAATGGTTACCGGTGAGCCTCCGTTGTTCGAAACTCGGGAACGGATGAAGCGTCTTTCACCTAGACGCTTTCAAGAAGTTGCCCCCGTAACCTTACACGAACCAAATCTACCCCACCGGATCGTCATTCTAATCAATCGCATGATGGATCTCGATCCAAAAAAACGTGTACAAACAGCCGCCCTCGCCCACGGCGAGATCGAAGCCGTGCTCACCGCCATTGAATCGGGAGATTTAAAACGGTACGACGAAGAACTATCTGAAAAAGAAGCTCAAGCCTACTCCTCATTGATGACCAAAAACGAAGAGGGACGCGGCAAAACAGTTTTGCTTATTGAGTCAAACATCAAAGTACAAGACAACCTAAGGGATCGCCTGAAAGACCTAGGCTACCGGGTTTTAATCACAGGCAACCCTGAACGAGGACTCGAACGGTTCAATGACCTTGACCCCTTAGAAGATTCTCCCGTCGATTGCGTGATCTTTAGCAGCGCTGGACTTGGGAAAGACGCAATTAGCTGGTTTGAAAAATTTCTTAGTGGCAATTACACCGCTCAGGTTCCAGCAATTTTAATCGTCACCGGCAAACTCGGGAAACTTGTTCGACAAGAGTGGTTCAACGACAAACGCGCGATGCTCAACTTGCCAGTGAAATTTAAACACATCCAAAGAACGCTCAGAAAATTGTTGAAGATCGACATGGAAGCACTGTCGGCACAAATCTCTGAAACTTACGGCGCGGAACCGGCCACTCCCGTTGACGATAAAATTCAAGACACTGACGTCGAACTGGGTTAGGCATCCACAAATTGA
>JAALLA010000049.1:0-21540 GCA_011087765.1 Pirellulaceae bacterium | reverse complement strand
CCCCAATTCCACTCGTGTCAGTTGATTCAAAATCCAACCACAGCTATAACCAAATTAGGAACAGAAGTTCCTACGAACTAATTTTCGACCTGATTCACCCCTAGGTCAAAACTCCGTCGCCCCAGCTTACCGCTCTTCCACAACACACTAAGCCAGCTTGGTCGGATAACAAAAGGATACATTCTTAGTGCCCACGGAACAGAGTACCCCCGAATATTGGGTAGAACAATATGGTGACTTTCTATTCAGCTATGCGATTAAGAGACTGCGCGACGAAAATGCTGCTGAAGAAGTTGTGCAGGAGACCTTTCTAAATGGGATTAAATATTATTCACAGTACACTGGCCAAGGCACGCAACAAGCGTGGTTGACTGGCATCTTAAAGCGCAAAATCATCGACTTCATCCGCAAACGAAACAAGCACCAACACGATCAGTCTGAAGAACACGATCCTTCCAATCAACTGTTCGACCAGCACGGAAATTACCACAAAAACGCATTGAGCTGGTCAAGCAGTCCTGATCGCAACCTGCAATCGAGCGAACTTTGGGCCATCGTCAGAGGTTGCTTAAACCATCTACCCCCAAGCCAGGCAGACGTCTTTACGTTGAGCGTGATGGAAGAGCTTAATTCAGATCAAATTTGTAAGGAACTCGCTATCACGCCGTCGAATTATTGGGTGAGAATGCACCGAGCACGACTGGGACTGGCCAATTGTGTGGGACGTCAATGGAATAGCAATGAAGAGGCGGCAACCCATGCTGAATGATAAGAAGGCAACCGAACTTTTTTCCAGGTCGATCAATGGCGAACTCTCCGAATCAGAGTCCGCTCAGCTTGAGGATCATCTTTCCAACAGCGAGGCTGCCAAAGCATTTGCCGAACTTGCCAAGACCATTGATCGATCAATCATCGAAAACAGCAGCATTGATACCGCGAGTTGCGGAGAGTCCGGATTAAGCCAGGAAGCAAAAAACAGAATGTCCGATTCCATCTTGCGGGCGATGAAAAAAAACTCCAATCTCGCCGCTACACTACTCGACAGCAACGACTCTCCTGCTGACCAGAAATTCACTTTGCAAAGCCCTCAGGCAAATCCACCTCTCGATTCTCGCGAAACTTCTTCACCCTATACAATTGTTCGCAAACTTGGCGAGGGCGGGCTGGGCAATGTTTGGCTTGCCAGAGATGAAAAGCTAAATCGCAACGTGGCCATCAAAGAAATGAACAGGCACGCGTTGGAATCTCCAAACGCATGGCAGCGTTTTGAGCGCGAAGCTGAAATTACTGGTCAACTCGAACATCCCAACGTGGTCTCTCTCTACCAATATGGAACCGATCAAAAAACGGGGGAGCCATTTTATTCAATGCGATTTGTCGGGAAACGTACGCTCGCAGACGCGATTACCGAATACCATGACCGCTGCCTTGCCGGCAACTGCGATCCTTTGATCCTCCATCGATTATTGACTGCCTTTCTGGGCGTTTGCCAGGCGATCGCCTACGCTCATTCCAGAGGTGTGATTCACCGCGACCTGAAACCTGAAAATGTCGGACTTGATAATTTCGGGCAGGTGATAGTGCTTGACTGGGGACTCGCAAAAGTAGTCGACGACAGCGACCTGAGCAGCCAATTGTCAGGAGATGTTGAGCTTTCCGGCGAAGCCCTCGCTGAGACTCTGGTCGGCGAGGTCATTGGCACTCCCCTCTTCATGTCACCCGAGCAAGCCGCCGGCGAGAGCGTTTCGCAACAGGCCGACATTTACGGATTGGGGGCCATCCTGTTTGCTATTTTAACTGGAGATGCCCCCCACGAACCTAAACAATCTCCAACTTCCGAGCCTCTCAAAATCAAAGATGTCCTTAAGTCAATTCAGAAGAACGAGTCGCCGCGACCGAGAGATCTCCGCTCAGATATTCCGATCGAACTCGAAGCAATTTGCATGAAAGCGATGGCCTTAAAGAAATATGCGAGGCACGACACAGCTTCTGAATTAGCAAATGACGTCGAACGCTGGATGGTCAACCAGGGACAACGGCAATCCGAATATGAAACGATGCGGATGGAAGGACGCGAACTACGCACCAATACGCAAGCGTCGGTGAGAGACCTGGAAACGAATGTCCGGTTCATGGCAAACCTGCCACCCATCCAGGAACTGATCCGTTCCAATTCAGCGGAAGACACGATCGCCTGGCGAGATCGCTTGATCACAATTTTCTCTGGTTTATTAAGAGCGAAATCAGATTATCGCAGCATCGTCTACAGT
This sequence comes from Pirellulaceae bacterium, assembly GCA_011087765.1. Lineage (GTDB taxonomy): Bacteria > Planctomycetota > Planctomycetia > Pirellulales > Pirellulaceae > Mariniblastus. The sequence continues at coordinate 19,270 of JAALLA010000049.1, read as the reverse complement.
CGACTCGACGGTGACGAATTCAGCGAGTTAGTTCGCGTGGAACGACATAGCACCGTCCACTCCAACATTCGATCTATCCCCAAAAGTCGATTGCGTGCAGGTACATGTAGCGACTTTATCGAGCGAGTTAGCCGAAATGACCCTGATGAAGTTTACACTTCTCTCGCCTGCGGCGCTCTGCACGACGCAGCAAACTGTGAGAATAAAGATGTGACTCTCTTTGCAGGAGTCCCCATTTTCGATGCTCAGGAGGAGGATCTTTACGGAGTGGTAATTATTGAATGCGATCTTGATCACATTCTTAAACAACAACTTAATCGACGTTTTGTCTCTACCGATATTATTGTCGCGTGCGACACCTATCAGACCATTTTGCATTCCAATGGAAGCGATGGAATTGTTGAGGAAAGTGCCGGGAAACCGCTTCAGGCGACTCGTCCAGACTTGAGCAAAGCAATCGCGCACCTCCAGGAGAAACTGGAGTACATCGACAAAACGAATCAACAGGTTTACGGCGCCCGTCTGTGGTTAAATGCCAACCCTCATGGGATTATGTTCTTGTTGAGCCATGAATAATGCGCCTCAACTTCGAGCCCGCTTCTCTCCATTTGGTGTGCCACCCCACTAAATGAGCGCTATCCAAGTTCAGTTCCTCAGAAAAAGCAGGGATGGGCCGCATTTTCGTCACGCCAGGAAGGGTGGGGACATTTCAAGGTACATCCCACTTCGCCTTTGGTAGACCTCCCGTTTCGAAGAAAAGAATGTGAAGTACGTATAACGCACACTGGCAACGATTTGCTAAGATAAAGTCCTTAAAGACGATCGCCCAATTTTTCAAACCGTTTGAATTCTCGAATTCACATGAACCTTTTTTGTGGAATAAACCGATGACGACTCGCATTTTTCTATCGTATCCAGTAGCAGCTCTCCTGTGTTTACTTGTTTCGGCTCAAGCCTATGGGCTACAGGCAAACTGGCCAACGTTTCGGGGTGCCGAACGAACCGGTGTCTCCCCTGACACTGGACTTCTTACGGAATGGCCATCACAAGGCCCCAAATTAGTTTGGGAAGCTGAAGGCTGTGGTCGAGGGTATGCCAGCATTGCTGTAGATGACAATCGCCTCTACACACTGGGAGATGGATTATCATCCGAGTCAAACAAAGATGAATACATGTCTTGCTTTGACCGTGAATCTGGAAAGAGAATCTGGAGAACCAAGACAGGACCTGCTTGGAACCAGGGACCAGATAACTGGCAGAGTTCTCGCAGCACTCCAACAGTCGACGGTGATCGCGTTTATGTCATCACTCCGTTTGGAAAGTTGATTTGTCTTCATACCGATGGCAAAGAGCTCTGGAAGATTGATCTGAAGAAAAAGTTTCAAGGCAAAAAAGCAGATAGCTGGGGTTACAGTGAATCAGTTTTGATCGATGGTGACCACTTAATTTGCACACCGGGCGGCACCGAGAATACGATGGTCGCCCTCGATAAAAAGACGGGTAAGCTGAAATGGTCTACGGTCCGCGAAGGGGATCGAGGCGCCGGACACGCTTCAGTCGTGATCGCTAATATTGGCGGAACTAAAGTCTATGTTCAAACCACCGGAAGCGGGGCACTCGGCGTGCGGGCGTCAGACGGTAAATTGCTCTGGTCCTACGAAATCGACAGAACAACTGCAGTCATCCCAACCCCAATTGTCCGAGATGACCTCGTTTTCTTTTCAGCCGGATACAAAAGAGGTGGCGCACTATTAAAGCAGGTTGCCTCAGGTGGAAACATTGAGCTCGAAGAAATCTACGGACTCAAACCAAGCCTTGCCAACAAACACGGCGGCATCATTCTGATGGGCGATTACTTGTTCGGCGACTCAGACGATAAAGGACTTCCTTTCTGTGCCGACCTGATGACTGGAGAGATTAAATGGAAATCACGAGGCTCAGGCAAAAAATCGGCAAGCGTTATTGGAGCCGATGGTCACGTCTATGTCCGGTACAGCAATGGTGTCATGACCCTGGTCAAAGCAGACCCTAGCTCGTTTCAAGAAGTAGCAGACTTCAAGGTCCCGGGAAGTGGAGATCGCCCCAGTTGGGCGCACCCCGTCATCGTTGGCGGCCGGCTATACCTACGAGAAGATGACAAAATTCTCTGTTATTCGATTGAACGCTAGTTAGCCAATCGACGGCAGTCCAGCAACTAAATATCCCTATAAACCCGAACCCCGGCACTTGATGCTGAAGTTCGGGTTTTTATTTTAGGTGCTTTAAAATCCCAATAAAAATGGGCTGTCTCCTTAATTTCCGCCGAGACCACAGTGGTTATTTAGTTATCAATTCGCTCAGCAATTTGCTTAGATCCCCGCTATACTAAGTGGTCAGATTTTAGAATTTCACTCGGGATGCATTCCAACCGTTGCAGTATTTCCAGCCATGAATTATGGAACAAGGATTCCATGATTGGACTGCGTCGGCTGGTGCAACCTAAATCGGTGACGATCGACTGCTTAGTAACTTTTCCAGACAGTTTGATTGCCCTGAGCTTGCTTGAATTATTTTTTGTCGGTAAACGGGGAGAGTCATGTGATTGCCGTCTGTTTTCAATGTGGATCGCCTAAGTCAGGTCCAATGACGAAATGTGAATTCTGTCAAAAAAAACCGGTGCACCATCGCGATCGCGTTGTTTCAATGGCACTTTCGAATGAATGTCTCAGTGAGAAAAATTTAAAAATTGGCAGCCAGTACATCAAAGAAAAAAAACGGATCCCCAAATTCCATAAAAAAGTTGCACTGAAAGCAGCTCAATTGATGGAGTCCTATATCGAAGTCGATGACGGACGAAACTCAGACTCTATTGACCTCTCGTCTGCATTTTTTCAGTTTGAATTCGATGCTGGTGAAAAGGGACGCCCAAAATTTGTCACCGTTCACTGCATCGGGAAACCGGCGAATTTATCAAACGATGAGTTCAGCCAATTCCACAAGAAAAAAACTTATCATACGCTGCAATGGGAAGTCGGCAATGAAATTACCCCGGAACAGGTATCGGCCAATCAAGACGACGAAGGAGATGTCTATATTTGGTATCGCTGGATCAGTAATAGTTGGCACGGCAAATTTGTTCCCGGGGCCGAGTTTGAACAAATCAAAAGTCTAGAACTGTAAAACGAAGCAAAACTTTTGAGCATCGATACTAAATGCGTTTACCCAATTGGAAAGGCAGCCTCCACGGAGTCAAAGTCGAGCCGGAATGGTCAGGTTGGTTTTAAGAGTGTCTCCTTGCGTCAGTGCATCCAAGGCTAAGGTGCCACGAATCTGGGCAAATTGTACAGTTTCCCGACGATCTCATTGAAACCGCCCGCTGAATGAAACTAAGGGAAAATGGACGGCTATTTAAATGAGAACAGGTCTCCAACCACTGTTTTGCAGTTCTCGGCTATCTTCAATTGAAAACCTGCCGGCAATAGGTTATCTCCGGGTCGTTTTTGCGGGATTGGGACAAATAAAAACGTTCACTCTCTTAGAAAAGAACCTGATGAAAACCAAATTTCTCGCTTTTTTGTGCTTTCTTAGCTTGGGACTCAACGCGAGCGTCTACGGGCAGTCAGCGGACTGGCCTCAGTTTCGAGGACCAGACGGCAACGGAGTGGTCAGCAAACTGAATTTTCCAGAAACCTGGAGTGAGAGCGAAAATGTTGCTTGGACCGTCGATTTACCAGGCGGCGGTCTATCGTCACCGATTGTCTCGCAGGGACAGATCTTCCTCACAACTGCAGTCGGAGCAAAGCCTCCGGTAAGCTTCATGGAGGGCGTGGGGGACATGCGCCCCAAGAAACCAGATACAAAAGTTAAATTTAAAATTGTTTCGTACAACCTCGAGGATGGCAAGAAACTCTGGGAATCAACCGTCGTGGATCAGCAACCTGAATTTCCGATTCACGGTTCAAATTCTTATGCCACAGAATCTCCCGCGACCGATGGAAAGCGCGTTTTTGTTTATTTTGCCGCAGTCGGGATTGTGACTGCATTTGACATGGATGGTAAAGAAATTTGGCGACAAGAGATCGGTGCTTACCCCACCGGTAACGGGTTCGGTACGGGTAGCTCACTGACCCTCGGCGACGGAAATGTATTTGTCCAATGTGATAACGATGAAAAATCTTTCATCGTCGCATTCGACGGGGCAACGGGAAAAATCCGCTGGCGAAAAGAGCGTGAAGGGCGAACTTCATGGTCAACCCCTCTGTTTTGGAAAAATAAAAATCGAAATGAACTGATCGCCTGCGGCTCCGGTTTTGTCCGGTCTTATGACCCCAAAACCGGGGATGAGCTATGGAGCATGACGGACGTGGGAATGTCGTTCAGTGCTTCGCCTGCAGCTGATGACCAGAAGATTTATTTTGGAAACAGCGGGCCGAGAAGTAACGGCCCCCTGGTTGCCATCAACGACTCAATGTCCGGAACTAACGCCTTCGCAGCGGATTTGAAAACCAAAGGGCTGGAGTGGATGGTGATGCAAGCTGGCCCGGGACTCGCGTCCCCCGTCGCCGTCGGCGGCAATGTCTACATTCCCGGTCGAGGAAAACTAACTTGTTATTCGACGTCGGATGGCTCAGTCAGCTTTAAAGAGAGAATGAGCCTTGGTTCGATGGCCGCTTCCCTCTGGGCAGCCGGTGACCGGATCTTCATGATGGATGAAACGGGCAAGACAGTCGTTTTTGAGGCCACTGACAGTATGAATATCATCGCAACCAATCAAATTGCGGACGACTTATTCTGGTCAACACCTGCAGTTGCTGGTAATTCGTTATTGCTTCGCGGTGTAAAAAAACTGTACTGCATCCGTTAGTTTTGATTGCAAAAATCCGTTTCGCGGTAGAGGTTGTTGTTGCTTTAGCCTGCTGAAGTTCACCCCCTCTTAAACTATATTCCTAACGCGAGCAAAGAAAATCCATTTGGTAAACTTATGAAATACTATCAACACCAATTTGATGATGTGAAAAAATACCTCCACCATCGCTCCCCTTATTTATTGGTCGACGAGGTCGTCTCGGTTTCACCAACTGAGGCGGTTACGCAGAAAACCGTAACCGGTGAAGAGGGATTTATTCAGGGCCACTTCCCCGGTGCTCCGATTTTCCCCGGGGCAATGATGCACGAATTGACGACGCAATCGGCAGGCATTTTAATCGCTTCGCACTATAATCCGATGGAAGAATTCAACACCGAGGACCCGTTTTTCAACGAATATGCATTAGGAGTTCTCGTAAAAACCAAACACGCCAGATACAAAGGATTTGCAAGACCCGGCGATGTCTTAATCACAACCGTCTCGCTGAATGAACAGGTCAGCGAGGTGTTTGATTTTTCTGCAGTCGTCAAAGTCAACGGAAAAACAATTATGAAAAATGGATTTCAGCTAATGAACATTAAATCCGCGGTTCTTCAAGGTACAAACTAGTCGAGTTTCACCAACCGTCGGAGGTTCAACGCCGATCATCCTGCATTAAGCGGCACTGCTAAGGTGAAGCTCCGCATGGTCTGAATTGCTCAATATTGAATCGGCTGTTTTTAATTCTTCAACACCGGCATTGATAACCACGAGATATCGTCCAGCCTTAAGGTGATCCTCATATTTAAGGATATGCCTTTTTTCAATTCCCAAGGCACTCAACCAACCCAAGACGCCGCCCGCGGTCGCTCCGGCAACCGCGCCCTCAACACCGCCTAACAAAGTGGATGTTAACGACCCAGCGACCACCAACGGACCGGCACCCGGAATCCAAACGAGTGCCGCACCGGCAAGTACGCCAAACACTCCCCCCATCCAGGCTGTCCCCGTCGCAGTTTTTTTAGCGACATCACAAGCGGTAACGAAACCGTGAATCTGTTTCTCACACTGCAGATCTTTCGCCAAAATTGAGATTTTATCGGCAGGAACTCCACCTTCAATTAACTGACTTACCGCGGACTCTGCCTCTGACATCTGATGAAACGCAGCAACTGTGATCGGTTCGCTCATGGCGAAATTTCCTTTAAGTTCTTGAAAATAAAATGTATGAGTGATTTTTGTCGCTTCGCGAGAAGACTGGCACAACCCTGGTGCAGTTAACAAATTGGACCGAAGCTCTTAAATCGCAACCGCAGCAAACGCACTCCATTTTAACGAAATCTCTACTGATCGCCACGCATCTTAAAAATCAACTGCAAACCGCTAGAGGATAGGCCCAAGGGTTGCCAAGGTATTATTCCAGAGCCGAATCGAAAAGGACCATGCGTCCACCATCTCTTTGGTAATTTGCTGAGACTTTTCGAGGTACTGTTCCTGCCGCTGCCGGACACAGCCCGTCAGATTCTGATCGTAAAAGAGAATATTATTTTCGTAATTGAGTTCAAAACTTCGACGGTCCATATTCGCAGAACCAATCAGGGTGATTTCTCCGTCAAGCGTTAATGATTTGGTATGCAATACGCCATGCTGGTATTCATAAATCTCCACTCCCGCATCGAGTAATTCCTGATAGTAACTTCTGCTTGCCGCCGCAACGATAAATGAGTCGTTTCTCGCGGGGAAGATGATCTTAGTTTTCACTCCCCGCCAGGCGGCGGCGCAAAGTGCATTCTGAATGGATGAGTCGGGAACATAATAAGGTGTAGTAATGGTCAACTCATGGCGAGCTGCAAAAAATAGCGACTCAAACATTTCTGACATCGCTGAGTTTCGCGCAGTCGGACCTGTGCCTATCACTTGGGCTGGAAAACCTTGCCCTGGCGCTGGTATCGGATCTTTCAAATATCGCGTCAAATCCTCGTCGACGCTACTCATCCAATCACCAATAAACAACTGCTGATTCTGTCGCACGATCGGCCCTTCCAATCGAAGAACCGCGTCCACCCACGGAGCATACTTCGCTTTTACTAAGAACTCTGCATCGGCGCAATTCTGGCTACCACAATAAGTAATCCCTCCGTCGATCACGACAATTTTACGATGGTTTCGAAGATCCAAACGGCCAATGAGTGGGCGAATCAATAAGCTTCCAATTGGCAAAGCCGTTGCCACTCTGACTCCGGCAGATGCCATTCTCTCCCAATGCTCCGAGCGAATCATCGTTCTTGAACCAAGATCATCGACGATCGCTCGACAGACTACCCCTCGTTTTGCAGCGCGGATTAATGCATTCACCATTCGCAATCCGTTATTATCCGGAAGCCAGATATAAAACAGGACATGGACGTGATCACTCGCGTTGTCGATATCCGCAACCATCGCGTCAATGACGGTATTAGAATCTTTAAGTAATTTTGCCGTATTCCCGCCTAAGGGTGAAAACCCACTGATCGATTCGCCAGTATTAAAAAGGTGCTGATACTGATCGGGAATGACTGGAATTGCATTCTCTGCGTCGCACGCAGCAACTTCGGCAACCGGGGGAATTTTTGAAAGAATTTTATGAATTCTATCAACGCGGCGATGACCAATGTTCACTTCGCCAAAAAACAGATAGGCGGCCATCCCCAGCCCGGGGACGGAAACGATCACTGCCACCCAGGCAATCCGCGAAGCCGGGTCGCGGTGAGCCCGAGTCATGACCCTAAGAACCAAACACACTTCGGCCAACAGATGCAGAGCAATCCCAATCATCGTCAGGTGGGCTATTGTCATCGATATTCAATCATCCTTCGTACGTTGGCAATCAGTTGTCTACGTCTATAAATACATCAAAGCTGGGATTTATCCGGAACGACCATCAACAGATCTGCGGCAGCTCGTTCAGCCGCGGTCGTCATCGGTTCCACTTTTAAATCTTCGGCAATCTTACCATTCCGACGCGTCACCCAACGGACCTCTCCCTTAGCCGTCAATTCCACCTGCCAGCTGTTCCCGGGGGCAACATCATTTTTGATACTCGAAGCGACTGCTATCGCCAATTCCTGACTGTCAACCAGCAATCCCATTTCCGTATTCAAGTTAACTGAACGAGGGTCGACGTTAAAGGAACCGACAAACGTATAACGACCATCGAACACCATTGTTTTAGCATGCAGTCCAAATTTAGTATCGTATTTCTTTAGCAGCGCGGGACTGAAAAGAGCTTCTTCTGAACGTTCATCTGGTCGCATTTCGAAAAGTTTTGCGCCCGTTTCTATCATCTCCTTTCGCTGCTTTCGATAACCGACAAAAGCAGATAAATGATTATCGGAAGCCATTGAATTGGTCGACAGCACAACGCTCACATCCCGTTGTTTTGCCGCCTGCAAAGCCTCAAATCCACCCTCAAGCAAAATCAAGTAGGCGCTCTGAATGTAAACTTCGCGTTCGGATTCGTTCATGATCTTCAAGAGTGTTTTCCCAGTTTGATCGAACCCCAGTCGACTCTCTGGCTGCCCCTTGACCGGCGGGACTGCGTCAATCAACAATCGTGCCTTTCCCCAATACAATTGGTTTTTCACCGAATCCCAGGCCGCCTGAAAATCTGCCGGCAACTCGAAAAAACCGCTGGGATAATGATCTTGTTCCGTTGCAAACGCTGCAAGCTCGTCCCAAGCTTTCCGGGACTTCGCAGAATTAGGAACCGATGCAATGACATCTTCGATTGGAACCGTCCAGTCGCTATTCCAATATTGATCAAACCCCAATGAGGTGGATTCCACAACTGGCCCAACCGCCATTAAGTCTCGACATCGAAAACAGAAAGGGCCGATATACTCAAAATATTCATTGCCGATATTTCGTCCGCCTACGATCGAATAACTTCCATCCACCACAAACACCTTGTTATGCATGCGGCGATTGAGAATTCTCAAATCCGAGGCATAGTCCAGCCATCGCATCACCAACGACTTACCTTTAGGACCAAACGGTTTATAGAGACGAACCGCAACATTAGGATGGGCTCCGAAGTCCGCTAAATATCGCGGATTGGATTCCGTCATCGAATCGTCAACGAGGACTCTTACGCGGACACCACGATCAGCAGCGGCGATCAACCGCTGCATCATAATCTTTCCCGCGTCGTCGTTTTTCCAGAGAAAATACTGAGCGTCAATGGTCGACTCCGCGGCGTCAGCTAACCGCGTCCGCCAGGCAAGCGCCTGATCACCGCGGTCAAGCAAAAGAAACCCGGACTCGCCCGATTGGTTTTTCGAAACCGATCGGGCAGTTGCACCTAGCAATGATCCAGTCGCTCGCTTGACAGATTCAACCACAGGCTTTTCTACAGAACTGGACTGAATCGACTCCCGGCAACTCACAACCAAAAACAGCCCAACCGCAGTCAACATTGCAGTTCGAAATACACCAATTCTCAAACTTAGAAGACGCATTTCAACATCCTGTACTTTTTCAAATTCTGCACTTTAGACTTCTCAGTACTTCGTAAAAAACCACCCAAGAGCTTGCCGGCGAATCAGCCAGTCTAATCTACCTATTACGCGATACTGAGACCCACTATTGAGGCCGACTATTGATTTTCTTCTAAGACCGCTTCAAGCCCGACTTGGCCGATCCTGCGAATTTGAAAGGCGGCGACTACTTGAATGATCCCTCCCAATAAAGATAAACCGCCAAGAACCATTAGATACGCTTTGGCGGTTCCCAGTGGATCCATGATTAGAATTAGGCTTACGATTACCGCCAAAATTCCGCCGACGATCATTGCCCACTCTCCAGTCAATTCCTTGCGAACTTGAAGACCGGTATAGATGCCTAATGCTCCAAAAGAAAATGCCATGAAGGCAACCACATACGCCAGAACTTTTACGGTAATGACTGCCCCTGCGAGCGGATGAGCAAACACGAAAGCTCCGGTAACAATTTCCAACAAACCCATGATCAAACCGCATCCCCAGCCTGGCATGTACTTCCGGCCTAGAATTGATTTGGCTGTACTGAACAAACCGTCAACGAGAAAATATGCCCCTAAAAACTGAACCAATACAATCCCGGCAATGCCGGGTTTAAAAAGAAACAAGCCACCTAAAATGACAAGGCCGATTCCTCTTAACAAAATTAAAAACCACGCGTTGGAGCAAAAATCTTGAAAAGGGCTATTGGCTTCTGACATTATTTTCTCCATGCAATTTTATTGCATCCTAAACAGCTAGAACGCGTTGGCTAATTCGCAGAACAGGGTTGCAGGCTATCACATTTTAAGTGGACTCGAAAGCTTGAAGGAGGATTTGAATTTACTACCTTCAACAGGATCCGATAATGCCCCGAAGAACCCGCTTAATCGAAACAGCAAAATCTCTACTTCACTTTAATCTTGTAATCGAACGCTCCTCTCAAATTGAAATTTGCCAACTGGCGATCCGCTCGAATATTGAATGCCAATCATTAATGACTCCCTCAGTTCCCTACAAGTTGGTAGCCGCAATCGTAATTTCATCACCCTTGAACATCCTCGTAACGAGTGGTAACTAAAACGATGTTTGCCCAGCAGCTGAGCAAGCCTCAGTCATCCGCTGAAGACCTACTCGGGATGGGTAAATTCAATTCTTCCACCGAAGAGCTCAGACTCAAAACTAAAGGCGTGCAACCAGAAACTTTGTGCGCTGCCCAACTAACTCCCCTGAAGGGGGGTAAGCGGAACCAGCCTTGCAACTAAAAAGCGCCAGCACAACCGCCCGCAGATGTCTATTTGCCCGCTTTTAACAACAAATAGCTCGGGAAAACTAAAATTGCACTACGACTGACGGCATTACCGCCGAAAAAGGAATCTAAGCAGTTTTAGTTCGATTTTTGTTGTTTTAAAGGCGATGTTTCTTTAACATACACGGAGATTTCCGGAAGCTTTCTTGGGAGACAGTTGCATGCTCTACAATTCGAAAGTGTCGTTATTCTGTTGCTTGGCCGCTTCGCTTGTTTGCAGCCATTGTTTTGCAGACGTGGAAGTCAGTAAAACGGATTCCAAAACATCGGTCGCGGTTCCGAAAACAGAAAACGTGCCTCGTCAACAAACAAGCAATCTGACGGCTCCCGATATCGGGATGGCGGTTACACAACCACGCCAATTTTCGACACCAACCACGCTGTCAACGCCTCGCCTTAGTTCTTCCAACCTTCAGGCCTCGGCAGCAACCAATTCGTCTTCACCTCTTTTTGAAGATACAAAACAACAACAAAAATTTGAGTCCGTCCTAAATGGAATTCGCAAACTTAAGCTAAACGATGGAAACGATGGTACGAGCAACGATTGGTTCGTCGTTGGCGGGATCGTTGGAAATCAGGCAAACTTCGAAGCCTTTCAAGGCGAAGAAGATGTCGCACGAAGAGTGGTTGAATTTCTTGACCAGACCGACAATCGCTGTCAGTGGAAGATCTTTTCCCGCGAAACTGATGCCTACACCGCACAGGAGAATGTTTCCAAGGTGAAATCTGAATATCAACAGTGGCGGCAGGCACAGATCAATCGCCAAAATGCCATCAGACGTTCGCAACAGCAAGCCGCTGCCAACGCCTATCGCAGACGCTGCTCCTCGGGAAGCGGCTGACGCTAACCCCATCATCTGCCGTCGGCAGATCTCTCAAAAGAACCTACAGCATCATTTCGAATTGAACAAATCAATTCGATCGCTTTGCGGGTTCCTCTCATCAAAGTCCTTTGACTACCGTTTGCACGCATACGTAGCAATTTCTTAGTTTCGAAGCCCGTGATTCCTTCAATGGAGCAGGAAAATCCACGATTCCTAGCCGACTCATCACAATTGAACGTTGCCGAGACTTAAGTTATGCAGTTAATAAATCGGTTGGAGTAGCATTCGCTTTTGAACCTCATGTCGTTTCCAAAAGAGGAACCATTGGGTTAGTTATCTAGTCAATGTATCCAACGCGTCTGCTACCAAGTCAATTCACTCAACATTCGTATGGGCATCATGTCTGGAACCAAAATGACCTTGTGGATAACAATTTTTGCAATCACAGCATTTCTGTTTATTGGTTGGAAATTGACTGCAAGAGGAAACTATGAGACAGCGGCCTACGAAGTGATCGAATCCGACGGCCCCTTCGAGCTGCGAGATTACCCTGAGATCATGCTCGTCACGACTGATATGGCGACAAACTCTAATGGCAACGACGGCAGCTTCGGTCGGCTCTTTCAGTATATTAGCGGCAGCAACGAAACTGGCCAAAAAGTCAAAATGACAACCCCGGTCTTTATGGAACCCAGCTCCACTGGAGCGAATGGCACGATGGGCTTTGTCATCCCTCAAAAGGTTGCCGAATCCTCCATCCCGCAACCGACAGGCGCCCGAGTGGAGATCGAAAAGAGAACGGCCGGCAAGTACGCTGTGATGCGTTTCGACGGATGGCTAAACGAGCGGACCCAGTCGGATAGTGAGGCAAAACTTATCGATTGGATCGAAAAGCAAGGCTGGGAACGAGAAGATCAAACGGAATTTGCCGGATACGATCCGCCGTGGACTCCGAAGATCTTACGAAGAAATGAGACATTGATCCGCCTTAGGTAACGAAGGAATCTAAGAGATCCAATATAAAAAGACGTGCTCAAAAGTAGAAGGAAATTCCCATGTTTGGTTTCGGCAGTAAGACAAAAAAACTCGAAAAAAAATACGCGCAACTGCTTGAAGAGGCGTTCCAGCTTTCAACGTCTAATCGTGCGAAAAGCGACGAAAAAACCGCTGAGGCAGAAAAAGTCCGCATCCAGCTGGAGGCTCTAAAGGAAACCGAATAGGCTCCGGTTAAGTGTGAACTTAAAAACAGGGAACTCTATTTGCCTAGGCCAGACCGGATCAAATCGGTCACATGAGCGTCCGCTCAAAGAATGGTGTTAATCTGAAGTTGGAAATTCAGTCAACACAGCAGTTATCGTATCTGTTTACCTGATTTGGCAAGTATCTATCATGTCTTCTATCAACCGCTTCTCCCTCATTCGCCCCGATTACATTTTGACGTTTGTCAAAAAGCCCACGGGCTGGAAGCCAAGAAATTATTTTGAAAAACCGAGACAAGCCGTCATTCTGTCACGGCACCCGGTAGCCAGTTACGCCGAGGCGCACGACGATCTTGTTCGATGCAACCGCCTAGCGCTTAGACATTCTCTTGGAGAATGGGCCGTGATTGAAACCGCTGGCGCTGAATCACGCCAAGAAGCCGAGTAGGTTCGGACAAAATTAATTGGTGGCAAAGGATTTGACTAAACGCTCCGCTGTAATCCGCCCAGACACCATTGCTCCCTCAAGCGAAGCGGTTTCCAAATAGTCACCACAAACAAAAACGCCGTCGCAACACGTGCTGTCGAATTGTTTACGATTGAAGAACGCTGGATTACTTTTAGGGAGAGCGTAGGGGATCGAGTAAGTCTTCAGATGCGTCCATTGCTCAACCGACGCACCAAACCAGTCTTTTGCCTGAGCAAGAACCTTCTGCCTCAAGTCTTCTTCACACGCATCTTTTGTGGCGCCCAGGCAGCTTATTGAAATCAATGATTTCCCAGCTGGTGCGCACTTAGGATCTACCAAGCTTGGTACACTCATATTATTGATCGGGCCATTTCCCTCACCATTCAAAATGAGCATAGGCTGATCCACCGGCGCGGTGTTCGAAGCAAAATAGAAACAAGTCACACCGTGTGCTTCGGATTTTTTTAATTCCAAGTTTAGTAATTTACTAGCCACTTGCTCCGTACAAGCCAGCACCACACGGGAAGCGGAAAATTTCTCGCCGCTTGCCAATTCAACGGTGTTCGTTGTTGGATCTAAGCTATTTACCCGAGCGTTGACTCGAATTGCCTCGCTTGGCAGTCCTGAAGCGAGCTGGCGTGGTATCGCCTCCATTCCCCCGGCAGGCACGACCGCTTCCCCAGTGGAAAACATCCGAAAAACCAAATCAAATTTTCGAGTTGATGTAACTAAGTCTGGCTCTAAAAAAACACCCCCAAGAAAGGGGCTAAAAAAACGCTGGATGAAACCATCAGAAAACCCCTCTGATTTTAATCGCTCAAGAGTTGAAGTTTCTGGGCGTGAATAAATGTCTCGCATTTGGCCACGACAAGATTTAATCTTCAGCCTCGCTAACCGCAGCTTATCGCCAAAGGTGGCAATCGGCGATCTCAATGTCGAAAACACTTTCGCCGGTCGGCGCAGCGGATCGACGAACGGATGAAACTTGCCCTGATATCTAATCAAAGCACCCGGCTCGTACGCTTTTAGCCGAAGTGCTGGAAAATCTAGGAGCTTCCGAGCTTCGGGGTAGGCGGTCAGCAAAATCTGAAACCCTCGGTCGAGGGAAAAACCATCAACGCAGTCGGTTCGAATCCGCCCGCCCACCGATTCCGCTGCTTCCAAAACCAAACTTGAAACGCCTGCACTTTCCAAATGCCTCGCACAGGCAAGCCCCGCAACACCCCCTCCGATAATGATAACTTGCGGTGACGACATTTTGATCTAAAGGTAAAAAAGTGGCACGTTTAATTAGGCAGCAAACAGCCTTGCCAGGTTAAACAAAAAAAATCAGACATTCCGAAGATGTTCTCAATTAGTTTAATTCAGTCTGCGACAACTGCTCGGGTTGCATTAGCTCGCGCAACCTGCGAATCGCCCGCAGGTACCGCATCGATGCGGCAGGCTCGGATAAATTTAGGATCTTACTGATTTCCTGATTCGTTAAATGCTCGTAGTGCCGCATGATAATTATCTCCGAATCTTTTTCCTCGAGTTGAGAAATTGAGTTCTCGATTTTCTTTGCGAGCTCCTTTTGCAACGCCGCCGCAGCGGGCGTGATTTTAGAGTCTCCTAAAAGCGAGGCCAGTTGGATCGAAGATTGATCATGTCCACGGGGAGCAAACAGTTGCTGCTCCCGATCCACGGATCGTTTCGCTGAAACTCGATGCCTCCGGTGGGCATCAATGATTCGATCTTTAGCAATCTGTCTTAGCCAGAGGTGAAACGGCATCACCGGAGTTTCAAGGTAGCGTTGGAGTCGGCGATTTGCTTCAACGAGTACATCTTGGACCACATCACTCACATCAACTCGATTTTGAACCTTTTTATCGAGTCGCATCCTGACCAGATGGTTCAGTGAATTCCGATGGCGATCCATAAGTTGGTTCACTGCAGAGTGGTCACCCGCCTTGGCGTTCGCAATGAGTTGTTCAGTCTGAGGAGATTGGGGCCACATGGTTTTCACCGAGTTGAAGGTTTAATTCGATCCGCACTCTGGGGGAGGTAAAATTTTGGTCGATTTCTTTACTAGTCAATTGGCAGCATTGTCCACAATTCGGGGCGGCCGACATTACAGTGCACGGCCCGTGACAAAACTCCAAAACATGCCCACGAAAAGAATAAAGCAGTACGCGCCACATTCCACGCAGCGGGACCTTGCTGAGGCAGAGCGTTTCGACGCCCCACACTCGGAACCGGATGGAAGATAGTTTCGATCCAGCGAGGGCGTGAGCGTTCCCCATCTTGCATCTGATCAAACGAATCAGCCGCGTTAAAAATTAATTCTTTCGGTGTCCCGTGCTGGCTGAGCAAGTGATCAATTTGAAGCGATGCATTACGGCTTAGCGTTGGAAGCGTCAGCAAACCGAGAAAAGACCAGAGCGTGAAGCCGCAAATCGTGTTGACAAGAGCGGCAACCGAATCGACCCCCGCGTTGGGCAATTGCGTGCAGACGATGAAACCTAAGAGGTTCCAAACTCCAGCAAAAGCGAGACCGCGGTAATAGCTGCCACTATTGAAAGCGACGGCTCGGCGGGCAATCACCGTGGCTAACTCCGCCTGTGACATTGCCTCGATCCAGGCCTGAGGGATCACGATTGTTGCTCCGTTTCCAAAACCGATAATCCCCCCCGTAAACCCAATATCTCGGTGACGCACAACAATGATGTTCGGCACGAAGATTTGCCACGACTGAATCAACGTTAAAGAATCCAGCAATTTATTCGAGCCCTGAGAAGACTCAACCCGCCGAAATCTCATCGACTGGTTTCGGAGAATAAAACAGAAACCGATCGCCAACAGCACCATTGAGATTGCACCCCGCAGGCCAAACCAGCGACCAAACACGAGAATCAACCAAGCGAAAGCAATGAACAAAAGGGACTGCCCGATCGCCGCTTTGAGGTAATTCGAGAGCCAACTTCCAAAAGATTCTTCTGACTTCAGAAAGCTCTTCGGCAGACGGTAGCCGCCGAGGAAGTCAAACGGAGCCAGCCAAACGATGAAAAGCAGAGCCACCACAGACAACTGTCCCCAGTCCGCAGTCGCGAAATCCGTAGATTTCGAGAGAAAATTGGACGGCAGTGCCAAGACCAACGCGACCGTGCAGATGGTTACGAGTGACCCAACTCCACAAATCCCCAGCCACAGCCTTGCACGGCCGTAAGTCATAGCTGTTTTGGTCATCGATGTAAACTTTCTCGGATAAATAGGTCCTTGCTCTTGTTAACCCGTGGGTTGAGTCTCAAAAGTAACGGAATTCTCGCCATTGTTTGGCTAAAACGTTTTTAGTCGGACAAGCTGGAAATCCCTAATTTGTTGAATTTTGGCAGGATTTTTCGTCCATATGCCACGCTGCGGTCTTATTAACCCGATTTCTCTAATGCTGTGACTTGTTTTTGTAAAAAAACGTCATTTTCACAGTGATTCGGTTAACCACGGGAACTGTAGCCGGTAGCTCCGATTACATAATTTTGCGTCCACAAATAAGGCCATTTTTTTCGAACCAAGCACGTCCGAAAGTTGCTGCAAAAACAATCTCATCCCTAGAGTTTGTTCAAATTATTATGCGGTCGCCGCGTCAATTTGTTAAAGTGCGGCAACCCCATCTTGGTTTCGAGACGGGCAAGTCAATCAAGAATTCAAATCAATCCAATCCTTTGATCGCAATCCAGTTCCATCGGTTTGCCGGCTTTAATTTGCAAACCCATAGCAAAACCTACCCGCAATAATCTGCGGGGTAAATTTTGTCCTTCGAAACATCGCAAAATGAAAATACTACTAACAGGCGCTACTGGATATGTCGGAGGCCGCCTTCTGCCGCTCCTACTCGAGCGGGAAAGCGACATTAGGTGCTTAACCCGTCGTCCTGACGGGCTGGAATCGACTCTCGACCAAACTGAGGTCGCTGTGGGCAATTTGCTTGACGCAGATTCGCTGAGAGACGCGTTAAAAGACGTCCACACTGCGTTTTATCTCGTCCACTCCATGGGCTCGACAGATGATTTCGAAACAATGGACCGTCGGGCTGCGGAAAACTTTGCTGCTGAATGCACGCGTCAAAACGTAAAGAGAATCATCTATCTCGGTGGCCTCGGCAATCCTGACCACAAGCTGTCGAAACACTTACGCAGCCGCCAAGAGATCGGAGATATTCTGAGAACTTCAACTGCCAATGTGTTAGAGTTCCGCGCCTCGATCATTATCGGTTCTGGCAGTTTATCTTTCGAAATGATCCGGGCGCTCGTCGAACGTCTACCAGTTATGATCTGCCCGAAGTGGGTACGAGTGTTAGCACAACCGATCGCAATTGAAGATGTCCTAGCCTACCTTGTTGAAGCCCTGGATCAACCAGTCGACGAAACGCAGATTTTTGAGATCGGGGGGCCTGACCAAATTTCGTACGGCGAAATCATGCAGAGGTACGCCAGACAGCGGGGGCTGAAACGATGGATGATCCCTGTCCCATTTCTGACGCCCTATCTTTCGAGTCTCTGGCTTGGTTTAGTTACACCTTTGTACTCCCGGGTGGGGCGCAAGCTGGTCGATAGTTTAAAGAACCCAACGTTAACCTCTAACAATGTCGCAGACAGACATTTTAAGGTTCGGCCGAGATCCGCAGAAAAATCAATCGCCCGTGCGCTCGTCAATGAAGACCGGGAATTTGCTGAGACTCGCTGGTCAGATGCTCTTTCCTCTGGCGGTCAACCAAAGTCTTGGGGCGGAGTTCGTTTTGGTTCGAGACTTGTAGATTCCCGAACCAGACAAGTCTCAACGACAACCGATGCGGCTTTCCTACCAATCCGCCGGATTGGCGGCGAAACCGGCTGGTATTACGGCACTTGGCTTTGGCAAATCAGAGGCTTCATGGACCTGCTGGTTGGTGGCGTGGGCGTCCGTCGAGGGCGACGTGACCCAGATCATTTGCGGGTTGGCGACACACTCGATTTTTGGCGAGTAGAAAAATTTGTAGATGGAAAATTACTGCGACTTGCTGCAGAAATGAAAGTTCCTGGACGGGCTTGGCTAGAATTTGAAGTCACTGAAGAAAACGGAGAAACCGTCGTTCGACAGACTGCATTGTTCGATCCAGTTGGACTTTTTGGCATCGCTTATTGGTACGCCTTGTATCCGCTCCATCAATTCGTTTTCGAAGGAATGCTGCGGAATATTTGCAAAGCTGCATCCTCACCACCTTTAGCCACATCGAATGAAAACAGATCTTCGGTGGCAAACTAGCGAGCCTCACCTAAAACCCTTGGAAATTTCCAGAACAAGGTTGCCTGACTTCAATTGGTAACGGTTAACGCCGAAAAGGTGTCCCGACATAGACTGGTTGTATTTCCATGGAAAAAGTATTCCGATCTGTTGCGTTGATTCAGTCGTTTGATGAAGAGAAGTCGCAGTTCTTACTGAAACTTAACGCAGGTAGAAATCAGCTGGATTTTGTGGTCGGCGAGCGTCTTGAAAAGGAGAGTTTCCGAGAGGCAATCACTCGCGAAGTAAGCTGGCAACTGGACCTTGAGAGAAACCGAGATTTCCTCGTTTCCAACATGGCACAGCTATCGATGGAATACACCGGGGTAGTTCCCGGAGATGTGAGCGAGCGAAAAATCGCGGTCGCCTTTTATCTCGTCCATCTCTATGGAAAATCTGCTCGCTCTCAGGTCAAGGATTCAAAGATAACTCAATGGGTCACCGCTGCTGAGATCTGCCGTGGTCGAACCAATCTGGGAACAGAAATCGACCCGATTTCTGTACACTGGATAAACCGCTGGGAAATTTTACAGGCTTGGCATTGAACTCAAGACCCGCTTCGAGATCATTCGCATCCAAACCGGCTTCAATTCTTACTTCCTTAAAGTCGACATTCCACCATCGACGGCAAGCACTTGTCCCGTCATCCAGCTCGATTCGCTGGAAAGTAAGAACCGAGCAGTTGAAGCAAGATCCGCTGGCAAGCCTGTCCTTCCAAGCGGATACTTTGAGGCCATTGCTTCGCGGTTCTCTGGAGAGCTAAAAAACCGTGAAGCCAGTGGAGTATCGGTCAATGCTGGAGCAATGCAATTGACGCGAATTTTTGGAGCCCACT